>NZ_JAJCGT010000002.1:0-219088 GCF_020553185.1 Blautia sp. MSK18_10
CTCTAAAGAGCAAACAGTAGTGGTGCCATGGATGCACCCTGAAAAAAGGCGGTATTCCGCCTTAATTCAGATGCTCTGGTAACTCAGTTACCGAGTAATTCACTGAGGACTTGATTGATGCTGTAAAATTAATCTTGAGCCGATGAGAAAGATTTCCGGTCAGGATAAATAAGAATTAGAAATTAAATACAGGAGAAAATAAATGGTAAAGCAAATCGTAAGAGACATTTTCTTTTTAGGCCAGCCATCCAAGCCAGCCACAAAAGCAGATATCCAGATTGGGAAGGATCTGCAGGACACACTGCAGGCGAACCGGGAACGGTGCGTTGGTATGGCTGCAAATATGATTGGTGTAAGGAAGAATATTATCATTGTGAATATGGGATTTATAGATGTTGTTATGTTTAACCCGGTGATTGTTTCAAAGCATGACATGTATGAGACGGAAGAAGGCTGTCTGTCTCTGGATGGTGTTCGTAAGACGACCAGATATCAGGAAATTGAAGTAGAATATTATGACTTCAACTGGAAAAAACAGCGGCAGAAGCTGTCTGGATGGACGGCACAGATCTGTCAACATGAAATTGATCATTTGTCTGGGAAGATCATATAATCGAATGCGGATTGCGAGGTGGCCGGTATGTTAAAGAATGTACTGATTGTGGTGGATGATATAGAAAAATCCATAGAATTTTATAGGGACTTATTTGGACTGCAAGTGATTCTTAAGAATGAAGGTAATGTGATCTTATCGGAGGGACTTGTTTTGCAGGATGCCGACATATGGGGGAAAACATTGAATGAAACTTCTACGCCGTTCAATAACATGATGGAATTGTATTTCGAGGATTTTGATATAGATGGATTGCTTGCGAAATATGAATCTGGTAAGTATTTCGTCCGATATGCCACCGAACTGACAGAACTTGCAGGTGGGCAGAAGCTTGTAAGACTATATGATCCCAGTGGTAATCTTATTGAGGTTCGCACTCCGTTCAGGTGCAATTAAAGGAGGGAATATGCAGATTTTGGTTGATGCAGATGCCTGTCCGGTAGTCAGTATCGTTGAAAGAGTTGCAAAAGAGCATAATCTTCCGGTAACGTTGTTGTGTGATACCAATCATGTGTTATCATCTGATTACAGTGAAGTGATCGTAGTTGGAGCCGGTGCAGATGCAGTGGATTGTAAACTGATCAGTATTTGTCATAAAGGCGATATTATTGTATCACAGGATTATGGAGTGGCGGCAATGGTATTAGGAAAAGGTGCTTATGCGATTCATCAGTCCGGGAAATGGTATACCAATGAAAATATTGACCAGATGCTTATGGAGCGTCACTTGAACAAGAAAGCACGAAGGGCATCCGGAAAGAATCATTTAAAAGGACCACGAAAACGAACAGCAGAAGATGATGAGCATTTCAGAGCGTCTTTTGAAAAAATGATACATATGGTAATGGATAAGGGGAAATAATCACAAACAGAACACAGGAGAATCGGGAGGTGTAGAATGATGGAAAAGAAAAGAACCTATATTGCAATCGATCTTAAGTCATTCTATGCGTCTGTGGAATGTAAAGAGCGAAATCGGGATCCTTTGACTACCAATCTTGTGGTTGCGGATAAAAGCAGAACAGAAAAAACAATCTGTCTTGCGGTATCTCCAGCCTTAAAGTGTTATGGGATACCCGGAAGGGCTCGTTTATTTGAGGTTGTTCAAAAAGTAAAAGAAACCAATAGTGCCCGCAGGTGGAAAGCGCCGAACAGAACTTTTATCGGAGCTTCTGATGACAGTACAGAATTAAATATCAATCCTGCACTGGAGATTGATTATATTGTTGCGCCTCCCCGGATGGCTCTCTATCTGGAATACAGCACTAGAATTTACAGCATTTATCTGAAATATATTGCACCTGAAGATATTTTCCCTTATTCGATCGACGAAGTATTTATGGATGTAACGGATTATCTGCATACCTATAATATGACAGCAAGAGAACTTGCAATGACCATGATACAAGATGTGCTGAAGACGACAGGTATAACGGCAACTGCCGGAATCGGAACAAATATGTATCTGTGTAAGATTGCGATGGATATCGTGGCGAAGCATATTAAAGCAGATAAAGATGGTGTACGAATTGCAGAATTGGATGAAATGTCCTACCGAAGAAAACTCTGGGGTCACAGACCACTTACTGATTTCTGGAGAGTCGGAAAGGGATATGCAAAGAAGCTGGAAGAATACGGGCTTTATACAATGGGTGATATTGCCAGATGTTCCATCGGTAAAGCAAATGAGTTATATAATGAAGACCTGTTATATAGGCTGTTTGGCGTTAATGCGGAGCTGCTGATCGACCATGCCTGGGGATATGAACCCTGTACCATGGAAATGGTCAAGGCTTACAAACCGGAAACGAACAGTGTTTGTTCCGGGCAGGTACTTCATTGTCCTTATGACTTTGAAAAAGCAAAATTAGTCGTCAAAGAGATGACGGACCAGATGGTTTTGGATTTGGTGGATAAGAAGCTTGTGACGGATCAGATTGTATTGACAGTTGGTTATGATATTGAGAATTTGAATAATACCGACAGGAAAAAGAAATATCATGGTGAGGTTACGATCGACCGTTATGGAAGAAGAATCCCGAAACACGCACATGGAACGACCAATCTGAAACGGCAGACTTCCTCAACAAAAATGATAACAGATGCAGTAATAGAGTTGTATGACAGGCTCGTTGACAGAAACCTGCTTATCAGAAGAATTAATATCACAGCGAACAGGCTTGTGGATGAAAATTCTGTAAAGAAAGAAGAAGTGTATGAGCAACTGGATCTTTTTACGGATTATGAGGCGCAAAGGAAAAAGAAGGAAGAGGAAGAAGCTACGCTGGATCGCGAAAAACGTATGCAGGAAGCAATGCTCAGTATCAAAAAGAAATTTGGGAAAAACGCTGTACTGAAAGGAATGAATCTTCAGGAAGGCGCAACCGCCAGGGACAGAAATGAACAAATTGGCGGACATAAGGCATAAAGGAGTTGGAAGAGGATGAAAAATAATTTTTATGATGATATCATCAATTTACCCCATCCGGTCTCTAAGAATCATCCGCAAATGCCACTTCAGGATCGGGCAGCGCAATTTGCTCCTTTTGCAGCCTTGACTGGACATGATGCTGCGATAAAAGAAACAGCAAGATTAACAGATGAAAGATTGGAACTGAGCGAGGAAGTGATTGCTCAGCTGAATGAAAAAATCAATATAATCAGAAATAATATCGGTATAGAACAGAATGTATCGATAACTTATTTTATTCCCGATGCAAAAAAAGCCGGCGGATTCTATGTTACGTACTCTGGTATTGTAAAAAAGGTAGACGAATATGAGCATACCATGATCATGACAGATCAAACGGTCATTCCAATTGAACAGATAAGCGGTATTAAATGTGAAGAGTGGTAAATGTAAAAACAGATACTCAGAAGCTCGCAGTTTTTTGGATGGCTTACCGGTGTTGGATCCGGAATGAGAATTGTTGGACCGGAAGATGTAAAGCAACAGTATAAAGTATATCTGCAAAGTGTACTTCGAAACTATTAGTTCTGGCAGCAGGAAAAAAATTATTCTGAAAGGTCAGAAAAAAGCTTTTCTATTATCGTATTACATGGTATACTGAATACCGAAATGAATGATATGCAAAATAGGATTTTATGCGTCAAGTGTTCGGTGAATGGGGAGTTGTCACTGAAACGAAAAGTGCGTCTTACGGTATATTATCCGCACCCGTTGCAAACAATATAAGAGGATATCTCATATTGTGTTAGGGAATGTTTTCGACATACATTCTATCACAATTGGAGATATCCTTTTTAATTTGGTCAAAAGGATAATCTCCATTTCAAAAATACAAAGGAGGTTATTTTTTAATGGTTGACAAAGTGAAAATTGAGCAGGCAGTCCGTCTGCTTCTGGAAGGTATCGGTGAAGATATCACGCGGGAAGGTCTGATTGATACTCCTGACAGGATTGCCCGCATGTGTGAAGAAATTTACGGAGGTCTTGGTCATGAAGCGGACCAGCATCTGTTAAAGCAGTTTCCTGTAGAAAATAATGAAATCGTACTGGAAAAAGACATCACCTTTTACTCCATGTGTGAGCATCACCTGATGCCTTTTTATGGAAAAGCTCATCTTGCATACATCCCCAACGGCAAAGTTACCGGTTTAAGCAAGCTGGCACGTACAGTAGATGTTTATTCCAGAAGACCACAGATTCAGGAACGGCTTACCGTTCAGATCGCAGATGCTTTGGAGCGTACTCTGGATCCAAAAGGAATTATGGTAATGCTGGAAGCGGAACATACCTGTATGACCATGCGCGGAATAAAGAAACCGGGAAGCAAAACGATCACTACTGTAACCCGTGGTGCGTTTACAGAAGATAAGGAACTGCAGAAAATGTTCCTTTCTATGGTAAAAGGATGAATAACAATTTTTCAGATATGGATCGTGTCAATCAGATCTGGAGGCACCCGGTTTATCAGGAACATTATAAAAAAATACAGGAACTTGAAAGTGAACGGATCTTCTGCCGTCATACGCCTGAACATTTTCTGGATGTTGCACGACTGATGTACATTTATGCACTGGAGGAACATCTGGAGCTGCCCAAAGAGCTTATCTATGCAGCAGCACTTCTGCATGATATCGGACGTGCACAGCAATATCAGTACAACATTCCCCATGATATTGCAGGAGTAGAAATCGCACGGGAAATTCTGACAGATCTGCACTTTACAGAACAGGAAAAAGAACTGATTCTGTCTTCTATTGGACATCACCGAAAAGGAGATTCCTGCAGTACGCTGGCAGCACTTCTTTATAAAGCGGATAAGCAGTCCAGAAATTGTTTTTTATGTTCCGCTGCTCCTGAATGCTATTGGTCTGATGATAAAAAAAATATGAAAATTGAATACTAATCTTCTTCATAAGCACAAAAGAAAGGATGGGCTCTGCTCATGAAAATTGGAAACCGTTTTTTTGATACTAAGAATCATACTTACATAATGGGAATTCTAAATGTTACCCCTGATTCCTTTTCTGACGGCGGCAAATGGAATCATATGGATGAAGCTTTGAAACATACAGAGGCAATGATTGCTGATGGTGCAGATATTATTGATATCGGAGGCGAATCTACACGTCCCGGTCATACTCCTGTCAGTGCTGATGAGGAAGCACAGAGAGTTCTTCCTGTTATTGAAGCGGTCAAAAAACATTTTGACATTCCTGTTTCTGTAGATACTTTTAAGAGCAGTGTTGCTGAAAGCTCTATCCAGGCAGGAGCTGACCTGGTTAATGATATCTGGGGATTAAAATATGATCCGAAAATGGCAGCTGTGATCGCAAAATATGATGTGGCCTGTTGTCTGATGCACAACAAATCTAATACAGAATATCAAAATTTTATTATTGATATGCTCGCTGAAACACAGGAATGTGTTAATCTTGCAAGACAGGCTGGAATTAAAGATGAAAAAATCATGCTTGATCCGGGAATTGGTTTTGGAAAAACATTTGAAATGAATCTGGAAGCAATGAATCACCTGGAGCTTTTTCAGAATCTGGGACTTCCGGTTCTCCTTGGTACATCCCGTAAATCCATGATTGGACTGGCACTGGATCTTCCTGTAGATCAGCGCGTGGAGGGGACTTTGGCTACCAGTGTAATTGGCGTAATGAAGGGATGCTCTTTTGTCCGTGTCCACGATGTTAAAGAAAACAAGCGTGTGATCCAGATGACAGAAGCAATCCTGGGACGCAGATAAATTACTGGCACAAAACAGATGGTAAATATAAATAACATACAGAAAGGATTTGCTGTTATGGATGAGACCAGATTAGATAAAATAGAAATTAAAGAGTTGGAGGTTTTTGCAAACCATGGTGTATATCCCGAAGAAAATGTTCTGGGACAGAAGTTTGTTATTTCTGCTACACTTTTTACCAGAACACGTCTGGCGGGATTAACCGATGAGTTGTCTGCTTCCATAAACTATGGCGAAGTCAGCCATATGATCACTGATTTCACTAGAAAACATACTTATAAACTTCTGGAATCTCTTGCAGAGAATCTTGCAGAAATGCTTCTTTGCTCTCTTTCCGGACTTGAAAAAATCACTCTGAAGATCGAAAAGCCCTGGGCACCGGTTGGTCTTCCTCTGAAAACCGTATCTGTGGAAATTACACGGAAATGGCATACTGCTTACATTGCTTTTGGCTCTAATATGGGTGATAAAAAGATGTATATAGACAATGGAATCCGTGGTCTGGCAGAGACAAAAGGATGCCGTATAGAGGCAATTTCCGATTATCTTATTACAGAACCTTACGGAGTTACTGATCAGGATGAATTTTTAAATGGAGTTCTGAAAATGCGGACACTTCTTACTCCTGGAGAATTGCTTGTGCGACTGCATCAGTTAGAACAGGAGGCAAACAGGGAACGTATCATTCACTGGGGACCAAGGACACTGGATTTGGATATCCTGTTTTATGATCAAGAAATTATTGATATGCCAGATCTTCATATTCCTCATATTGATCTGCACAACCGCGATTTCGTTCTTGTACCAATGAATCAGATTGCTCCGTATCTGCGACATCCTGTGTTAAATCAGACTATTTCGCAGCTTCTGGACAGCCTTCTGAACAAATCTGAAAATACTGCAAAATAAAGTGAACAGTAACCAGTAACGATATTTTGTTGAATGTTCCATTGATATTTACTTTGCCATTTTTTACAAACAGTGCTATGATATATTCAATGGAAATTCTATAAAAGAGAAAACACCTACAGGAGGGCAAAAAATTATGAGAATCAGACGCGAAGAACACATGGCAGGTGGAAATGGTCACGTAATCATCAAAGAAATCCTTGATGCAGAACAGTTGAATGGTAAATGTGGACTGTATGCACAGGTAACCCTGGAGCCGGGATGTTCACTGGGATATCATGAACATCATGGAGAAAGTGAAACCTATTATATTTTACAGGGACAGGGCGAATACAATGACAACGGTACCTATCGTCCGGTAAAAGCCGGAGATATTACATTCACACCGGACAATCATGGACATGCACTTGCAAATACAGGAAATACAGATCTGGTTTTTATGGCTCTGATCATTAAAGACTGATATAAAAGCAGCAGCACATATTTCTTATGGAAATAATGACTGCTGTTTTTATTACCAGGACAGACAGATTATAATAAGAAACAGTATAAATCAGGTATCATTTTCACAATCATTCAAATGGAGAATCAAACTATGTACAGAAAAACAGCAAAGAAGTTACTGAAATTCATAGAGAAAAGCCCCACTGCATTTCAGGCAGTGACGGAGATGACCAAAAGGCTTGACAAAGAAGGCTTTGAAGAATTGAAAGAGGAGGATCACTGGAAGCTTAAAAAAGGCGGAAATTATTATGTGACCAGAAATCATTCTGCGATCATAGCTTTTTCCATTCCGCAGAAGCCTGTGTGGAAGTTTCATATTATGGCAAGCCACAGTGATTCCCCTTCCCTTAAGATCAAGGAGAATCCTGAAATAGAGGTGGAGAATGCTTATATCAAACTGAATGTGGAGCGTTACGGTGGAATGATTCTGTCTCCGTGGTTTGACAGACCTCTGTCGGTAGCAGGAAGGCTGATTGTCCGCCAGGATGGAAAAATCAGAGAGAAGATGGTGGCTGTGGACAGAGATCTGCTGGTCATTCCCAATCTTGCCATTCATATGAACAGGGAAGTAAATGACGGATATAAATATAATGTGCAGAAGGATATGCTGCCTCTTTTCAGCGGTAAGGAAGGAAAGGGTAGATTTATGGAAACTGTGGCTGAGGCCGCAGAAGTAAAGACAGAAGATATTCTGGGACATGATCTGTTTCTTTATGACAGAACTCCGGGTACTCTGTGGGGAGTAAATGAGGAATTTGTCTCTGCACCCAGACTGGATGATCTGCAGTGTGCATTCTCTTCTATGGAGGGATTCCTGCAGGGAAATCGTGAAGAAAGCATTTCTGTACATTGTGTGCTGGATAATGAAGAAGTGGGAAGCAGTACAAGACAGGGCGCTGCTTCCACATTCCTTAAGGATACTCTGATGCGGATCAATATGGGACTGGGACGTACTCAGGAGGAATACTATATGGCACTTGCAGACAGCTTTATGATCTCTGCAGATAATGCCCATGCCCTCCATCCAAACCATACAGATAAGACAGATCCGGTAAATCGTCCGGTGCTGAATGAGGGAATCGTGATCAAGTACAATGCAAACCAGAAATATTGTACAGACGGAGTGTCCGCTGCAATTTTCAAGGATATCTGTGACAGGGCAAAGGTGCCGTACCAGACCTTTGTGAACCGTTCGGATATGGCAGGCGGATCCACGCTGGGAAATATTTCCAATACCCAGGTTCCTGTGAAAACAGTGGATATCGGTCTGGCACAGCTTGCCATGCACTCTGTATATGAAACCACAGGTGCGAAAGATACAGAGAGCCTGGTTAAGGCAGCGACAGTATTTTTTGCATAGCTTGTCGGCACACTGGAAGATAAACGTAAATATAAAAATCAGGAGATAAGAAAGTGAACAGAAAAGCAGTGTTTTTTGATGCAGACGGAACACTCTGCGATATGGAAAAGGGTGTACCCCAGAGCACAAAGGAGGCATTGAAGAAATTAAGAGAAAACGGTCATGACGCATGGCTTTGCACAGGCAGGAGCAGGGCCTTTGTTTCCTGGTATCTGGAAGAGCTTCCATTTACCGGTATGATCAGTGCCTGCGGGGCTACCATTGAAAAAGATGGAGAACGTCTTTTTAATAAAGAGATGCCCCCGGAAGTTGCAAAAAAATCAGTGGAAATCCTGCGCAGATATGGTCTGGTCCCGGTTATGGAAGGTGCAGATTTCATGTATTATGATAAGGATGAATATAATACAGATGTGAACTGGTATACGGATCTGATCACAGAATCTTTAGGATCTAAATGGCGTCCCATCAGGGGAAATGAAGATTGTATGCGCATTAATAAGATCAGTGCCAAAATGATAAAAGGCTGTGATGCAGAAGCTGCCTGCAGGGAACTGAGTGAGTATTATGACATTATCCGTCATGAGAGTGGTTCAGGGATTGCGGGAACCACCATTGAACTTGTCCCAAAGGGCTTTAACAAGGCAGTGGGGATCTCGGCAGTGTGCAGACTCTTTGATATTCCATGGGAGGATACGATCGTGTTTGGAGACAGCAATAATGATCTCGCCATGTTTGAATATGCGGCGGTGAAGGTTGCCATGGGAAATGGTTCGGAGAAAATAAAAGCTCTGGCTGATCATATTACACAGGATATGTTCCATTATGGAATCAGAAACGGACTGGAATATCTGAAGCTGATATAAACATAAAAAGCCTGGGCTCAGATCAGTCCCAGGCTTTTGCATATATAGAGCCAGATTGTCATGGTAAAGGAGCTTAACAGAGTGGTAGTCATAACCACACCGGAAGTAAAATCGCCGTCATAATCCATGTTTTTGGCCATGATATAACAGCTTACAGTAGTGGCAGAGCCAAGCATGATAATGATCGCAACCAGCATATCATGGGAAAATCCCAGAAGCACAGCCAGTGGAAGAAATACAGCTTCATATCCCACAAGCTTCAGAAAGCTACATGCGATCAGTGGTTTCGGCCTTGCGAATGCCTTGCCGAATTTCAGTGCGCCACCCATGGCCATCAGCCCAAGAGGAGTCGCTGTTTTTCCGAGATTATCTACGGCAGTATTCAGAATTGTTGGCATTGGCAGATGAAGCAGCGACCATACCATACCTGTCAGGATACCAAGGATAATAGGGTTCGTGGCGATTCCTTTCAGGGTTCGGATAAGCTTTGCGGTATCAAGTTTACCGCCGCCGGGAGCGAACAGTGACAGTGTTATAACTGCCATCACATTATAAAGCGGCACACTTCCGATGATCATAAGCGGTGCCATTCCTGCGTTTCCGTAAAGATTCTGGATAATTGCAATTCCAAGGATCGCAGCGCTGCTCCGGTAAGAAGCCTGGATAAATTCGCCCTGGATATTTCGCGGTTTCAGCAGATAGGAAAGTCCTGTGGAAATTCCGATACTGATCAGTGTGACAAAGAAGCAGAACAATACAAATTTCGTATTCCACACACTGTAGAAATCTGACTTTGCAATATCCAGAAACAAAAGCGCAGGCAGAGCTGCATTAAATACGAACTTATTCAGACGGCTGACAAAGGTGTCATCAAAGAGTCCGATCTTCCGAAAAAAGAGCCCGAGCATCAGGGTGAGAAAAATCGGGATTGTAGCATTAAGACAGAAAATAAGATTCTCCATTTTCATAAATCCTTTCAAAAAAATGATTTCTGTACAAAAAGTACGGTTCATAAGGTGACTGCTATATCACAATAACACCATGATTATAAACGTTTGACAGGAATTGTCAAATTCCGATTTCTGTGTTATTCTGAAAAAAATAGTTGCTGTTCAGTATGCCTTGCAGATTGCGGGAATGATTTTTCAGACACGCTCTAAGAGCAGAGTGAACAATAATAAAATTGCAGACAGTGGAGTGGTGGATCATGAAGTATGGAAAGATAAGGATAGAAGATGGATTTCTGGTTTTTACCAGACATATGATGATAAACAATCTTCCATGTAAAGACATTGTATGGGCATATATGCGAAAAGAGGGAGCAGATGAAGGTGATGACAGACAGCTGAGTGTAAATTATCTTGTAATTGTTACCAGACGTAAGAAGAGATACAAGTTCGATATGACAGAAAAAGAGATTCATGAGTGTATCCGCATTCTTAAGATATTAAACCCGGATATGGCAACAGGTTTCCCGAAGGGCGGCAGGATATCTCTTCATAGTCTGCCGAATACCAGAGATCTGGGTGCGATCGTTACAGCTGATGACAGACACATCCTGCCGAGGAGGCTTCTGAGAAGCGGGGAACTTTATCACATTTCAGAGAGCGATAAGAACAGACTCAGAGAAGAATACAATCTGAAGACGGTGATCGACCTGCGTTCGGCAGAAGAGAGAAAATGTAAACCGGATACTATTATAGCAGAAGTAGAATACTACCATGTACCGGTTGTGGATGAGGATGTGCAGGTTATCAGCAACAGAGAACAGTTTGTGAAAATGCTTGCAGGACTCCCGGATGATATGGAAGAATATATGATCAGACAGTACAGGAATTTATGCATGGATCAGCTGGTGTTGAAACAGTATGCGAAGTTTATCGATATTCTTTTCAGGCAGGAAAAAGGTGCTGTTTTGTGGCATTGCGGAACTGGAAAGGACCGTACAGGGATCGGGACTGCTTTTCTGCTCAGTCTGCTGGGGGTGGAGGAAGATGTGATATATGAAGACTATCTGCGCACAAACCGTTATATGGAGCCCAAACTGGTATATATGCAGAGACTTGTACAGACCTGGCCGGAGGCAGATGAGAAAATGACCGAGAAGCTTCCAATTATATATAATGTAAAAGAGGAGTATCTGGCTGCTGTTTTTGAAACAGTGAAAAAGACTTATGGTTCTATGGAAAAGTTTTTCCAGACCGTATTTTATCTGAAACCGAAAATGATCGAAGAGTTCAGAAATAAATATCTGATATAGGCAGTTGATTTGATGTTTTTACAAAAGTTATCATAGAGATACTATTCACTGGTAATATCCCGCGAAGCGTGTTGCTGGGAACGAAGTGAACAGTAACGTCACAGAAAGACATTTGTTTTTGTGCGAAAAATTTATTGACAAAATCACGATTATTGATATAATGGTAACCATACGAGCTATTTATTATATTAACGTGGTGAAAATGTACACGTTGAAAGCAGGTGGGACATGCAGAAGAGAGTATTATCCCTGTTAGTAGATAATACTGCAGGTGTAACAACCAGAGTATCTGGATTATTCAGCCGCAGAGGCTATAACATCGACAGCATTACCGGAGGTGTAACAGCGGACGAGCGTTTTTCCAGAATTACCGTTGTGTGCAGCGGGGATGAACTGATTCTGGAGCAGATCACGAATCAGCTTGCCAAGCTTGTAGATGTAAGAGATATTAAGATCCTGGAGCCGGACAACAGCGTATGCCATGAATTAATGATGATCAAGGTGGCTGCGAAACCGGAGCAGAGACAGGGACTCATTTCCATAGCGGATGTTTTCCATGCGAAAGTTGCAGACGTAAGTGTGGATTCCATGATATTGGAGATGACAGGCAACCATAATAAATTGGAAGCATTTCTTGAGCTGATGGGTGATTACGAGATTCTCGAACTTGCACGTACAGGAATGACCGGTTTATCAAGAGGTTCGCAGGATGTAACCTATTTCTGATGAAAGACCGGAAGGCTTTTCGGAATGCAGAAAATGGAAGAATATCTCAGAAACAGTACATATTATAGTTTGCTAGGGGAGCATCCCTTAACGATAAATTTTTTTACGATTAGCAGGAGGAAAATAAAATGGCTAACAAGATTTTTTATCAGGAAGATTGTAATTTAAGCTTACTGGATGGTAAAAAAATTGCAATTATTGGATACGGAAGCCAGGGACATGCACATGCTCTGAACTTAAAGGATTCCGGATGTGATGTCATTATCGGTCTTTATGAAGGCAGCAAATCCTGGAAGAGAGCTGAAGAGCAGGGCTTTAAGGTATATACAGCAGCTGAAGCAGCTAAACAGGCAGATATCATCATGATTCTTATCAATGATGAATTACAGGCTAAACTTTACAAAGAATCCATCGAGCCAAACCTTGAAGAAGGCAACATGTTAATGTTTGCTCATGGTTTCAATATCCATTTCGGATGCATCAAACCACCAAAGAATGTTGATGTTACAATGATCGCTCCTAAAGCACCTGGTCACACAGTAAGAAGTGAGTATCAGGCTGGAAAAGGAACACCTTGTCTTATCGCTGTAGAGCAGGATTACACAGGAAAAGCTCAGGATCTTGCACTGGCATATGGTCTTGGAATCGGCGGAGCAAGAGCTGGTCTTCTTGAAACTACATTCCGTGTAGAGACAGAGACAGACCTCTTTGGTGAGCAGGCTGTACTTTGCGGTGGTGTTTGCGCACTTATGCAGGCAGGTTTCGAAACACTTGTTGAAGCTGGTTATGATCCAAGAAATGCATACTTTGAATGTATTCATGAAATGAAGCTGATCGTAGACCTGATTTATCAGTCAGGATTCGCAGGAATGAGATATTCTATCTCCAACACTGCTGAATATGGTGATTACATCACAGGACCTAAGATCATCACAGAAGATACAAAGAAAGCTATGAAGAAAATTCTTTCTGATATCCAGGATGGTACATTTGCAAAAGACTTCTTACTTGATATGTCTGATGCAGGTGCACAGGTTCACTTCAAAGCTATGAGAAAGAAAGCTTCCGAGCATCAGTCTGAGAAAGTTGGCGAAGAAATTCGTAAACTTTACAGCTGGAATGGTGAAGACAAACTCATCAACAACTAATCTGAATATGATTAAATTAAAATCCCCTGCTGAATGGCAGGGGATTTTTTATGTTATAGGAAATTACTCCGTAATGTTCCTATAACATAAAAAAGCCCTCCGGGCAGGATCGCACTGCGACGGAGAGGAATTATGTCGCTGAAGCGACCCGCCGCAGGCGGAGAATCCTGCAAGCAGGATTCTTTCTTGCATGTACTGACTCAATGATGGTTGTTTGTTTTGTATTATGCAATTCTTAAGATTATGCATAATATAACAAGATGCAAATCAATCTCAGCATTTTATAATTCGACAATCTGTCCTTTTTCTACGTCATATCTGCAGTACTTACCATTTCCGGAAATAAATGGCTGATATGTATCTGTCCTGTTATCTTTAAGATATACAATTCCGGTAGCGATCATCTCCACTAATGAAAAGCGTTCGCTGAGACTGGAAATCCACTTATATGTTTTGTTCTTAGATGAACTTGCCATAACCATATTGTAGGCATGTCCGTCTTCGGTGGCTTCCAGAGAAAAATATACTTTCTCTGCCTTATCAGGAGCATCAAAGACCTGACTTGTAATATAGGAAGAAAAATTGGTGCTTACAAAATTTCGGAAAGATTTTATATCATAAGTAATTCCGGATACTTCGTCTGTGATTTTATCTCCGCGTTCCAGACGTGTTTTAATAATCTTTAGTACCTCTACAGTCCAGTTGATAAAAGAGATACTACTGTAATTCATACTTTCCATCAACTGTTCGATCAGTTTGCGTGACAGGATATTGGAGCGTATTGCCTCATCATAAAGTTCTTTGTTCATGACATTTTCCCTCTTTTTTGATTATTTGTAACTATTCAGCAGTCTACTATCCCGCGAGGTGTTTTGGCATGAACATGCCAAAATCCCGAGACATACAAGTCAAAATCCCATCGCCGAAGGCGATTTTTAATGGATTTTGACTCGTAACTGTGAAGGTACTGAACAGTTACGATTATTTTATGTTTGTTATAGTGTTTCCGCACATTTCTATGTTATACTGATTATAAATCTGTTTGTTGTAAAATGCAACAAAAAACGGACGAATAAATAAAAATATTTGTGAACAGTAACGAATGTATTGTTGCCTGTATTTTTGTTTCTCGGAAGGATAATGAGATATAAGGAAAATTGAGGAGGATAAAATGGAGATAGAAGAAGAGTTTATTTCGGGATTTTGCAGAACATGTAATGGAGGGCAGACTGTCTGCTGCGAATATACGATGGAAGGAGATAAAAGAACCCTCACATTTATGGATTGTGCACATGACAGATGTGTGAATTATGCTGCCTGTGAAATCTACAAACAGGCACATGAAATGGAACGATAAGAATATGTGAGGGTGTACGAAAAGCAGTGAACTGCGAAATGTATTGCTGAGAACGGAGGGGATAGTAACCCGCAAATGCTGTAATTATCGGATTAACCGGAGTTAGAATCAAACATATATGAAAAATAGGCATCTTTGAATGCAGAATAGTTATTTCTGGAAATAGGGACAGAGGAAATGCCGGTAGTGACCATAGTTCTTGTGAACTGTTTTATGTGCGACAGGTTTACAATATAGCTTCGGTGACATTTAAAGAATCCTTTTGCCGGAGTAAAGACCCCTTCACACTTTGCAAATAATTCGCGGATTTTTAAAGTAGTTCCATTTGAAAGGCAGACCAGAACCTGTTTATTCTGAGCTTCCAGATAATCTACATCATTGAGCGTAATTGAGCAGAATCCGTCTGTAGTATGTGCGATGAAAGTTTCCGCCGGAACATGATAGGTTTTAAAAAAATCATCCATAACAGAAAAAAGTTTCAGAGTATTTACTGGTTTTAAAAGATAATGAAAAGCTTTTACATCATAGGAATCCAGGGCAAATTCTCTGGAAGAAGTCAGAAAAATCACAGGAACAGTCAGTCCCATGCTGCGTATTTCTCTTGCTGTATCTATGCCGTTTAATAATGGCATGATGATGTCGAGAAAGATCAGATCTACCGGAATTGTCCGGAGAGCTGTTAACAGATCATCACCGTTGGAATATGGATACAGGGTAAGTGAAAAATCATTTTTTTCCGCCCAGTGAGTCAGAAGTGAACTTAATTCCCGGGTAAAGAGTATTTCATCATCACAAATTGCAATATTCATAATTTTTATCAAAACCTTTCTGTGAATAAATGTATGTATTGTATCCGGCAGTGAAAATCCTGTGTCAGATGATGATTCGCAGGACAAAGCAATGGTCCACGATAGAAAAATGACACTGTCCATGCAATTGTTCCACATAATAAATAATACTCCTGACACCGATTCCATGCCCGTTTCTGGTAGAAACCGGAACTCCATCTACAAATGCCGGAATTTTTTCTACGGGATTTTCCAGTTGGAACAGAATGTGATTCTTTTTCTGTGAAAGAGTAAGCCGGGCCCATTTTGAAGGTGATTCCAGCTGCTCCAGTGCATGCATGGAGTTTTCCAGCGCATTGGACAGGATTGTACAGAGGGACAGATCGGAGCATGGAAGTTCTTTTCCTGTAGAAACATTGCATATAAGAGACAATCCTCTGTCTGCGAAACGGGAATGATAAATGGAAAGCACAGAGTTCAGCATTTCATTTCCGGAATAGGCGGCGATGATCGTATCGTCATATGCAGAATTAATTTCATGGATGTATTCCTGTGCTTTATCCGGATGTCCGTTTTGCAGCTGGGTCAGAATAATACTCAGATGGTGGCGCATATCATGCCGCAGGATCGCCAGTCTCTGGCTGCTGATCTTTACCTGTTCAATTTCGTTTTGCATGGATTGAAGCTGCATTTCACGAAGATTGCTGTATTGCGTTATCTCCTGTTTATTCTCATATTCCTGAAAGTAGATGATGAGAAATACCAGGTAGGCAATGCAGAATGCAAATCCCATGAACTCAACAACTGCTTTATTTCCGGAATAAAGTAAAGTTGAAAACTTGGTGGAAGCATAATCAAAAACGTAATATACAAATGGCAGGAAACCGATGATGGAAAGCTCACGTGCATTTTTTGTAAAAATTGTTTTTGTAGATCGAAATACATATCGATAAAGAAGGACAAAAGTTAAGGTTGTTGTTAAGATCCGCACAGAATAATAACACCACTGTAATCCTGTTATTGCCAAAGCGAATAATCCGGTCCAGTTGCTTATCTGGCAACACAGATAGGCAGAAAAGACAGAAACAGCGGAAGAAATCAGAGGATACTTATAATGAACGGAGAGGAATAAAACCAATGGAAAATGTACGATCAGAGGATAGGACATATTTGCAAGAGTTTCCCCAAATAATGCCAGATCAATTACATATAACAGTCCCTGCCCTGAAAATAACAGAAACATAGTCAGGATATTTTTTCTGATCGGTTTGATCCCAAGAAAAAATGCAGAACAGTAAATTCCAAAGAGCATGGTAGTGACACCATGAACAGCAGATAAAATCTGTTCAGACATAACAGCACCTCCGTCTGATAAGGATTAATAAAATTTATCATCAAAATGTTGTATATATATCAAGTATAAAAGATTTCAAATTTAAAGACAACCTTTTTCCATACCATTCACACCATATAATTACTGTTCGCGTGAAAGAGAAAACATGTTGTTGTTCTGTGTTATAATCAGTCTATAAAGGAATATCGAAAAAAATTACGAGGAAGGAGATGAAAGAGAGAGCATATTTAACGATATACCGGCGCTGGATGAAAAAAGAAAAACAGAAGAAAAACAGACCTGATGGAAAAGTACCATGCAGGTCTGTTTTTATATCATTCTTTCCTGTTTTTACTTATTTACATCAATATAACTGTACAATGTATATTTGGAGATTCCGAAATAATTTGCAACCTTATCTCCGGATTTGGTAATAAGGAAAGCACCTGCATCATTTAAGAACTGAATAGCAGTAACCTTATCCTCCTTATTCATTAAAGGAACAGGTTTGCCTACCAGAGCTACAGATTCTTCGATCAGATGATCAAGAAGATCATTGACATTATGAGTGATCTCTTTGGGCTTCTCTTCCTTATTTTCCGGAGTGACAAGAGAATGAAGGGCAGATTCGATCATAGTAAGCTTGGTAATGTCATAATTGATTCCGAAAACATAATGAAGGGTACCATCGTCATCATGAATGTAGGAAGTGCTGCACTTCAGGATCTTGCCGTCTGCTGTTTTCATCAGATAACCGGTATGGTCTTCGGGGGTTGCTCCTTTTTCCTGATTGCGGATCGCATCAAAAACAGCATTGGATGGTCCGTCTCCGATATCTCTGTTTGTAACATGACCATTTACGATGTAGACGATGGAATGTTCCGGCTCCGAAGTTTTCAGATCATGGATTACTACTTCACAGTCAGGTCCGAACTGGGAAGCAAGATCAGCAGCGATTTGTTTTAACACAGTAAGTCGTCCCATTTGATTTCCTCCTATTAATATAACTTTTAAACGGATCATAACCGAATCAGGCAGGGGCTTCTATAGTCTGAGCAGTAACAGTCATTCGATTATGAGCATGTAGTAAAGCGGATAAATTTATCCGTCAAAACGTTCAGTGCAGATATACGGAAACTGCACATTTTTTATATTCTATCATAAAAAAAAGGAAATAAAAAGAGCCTAAAAAAAATAAATGTGAATACCTTAAAAAATTTGTGATTATAATCATAAATCATTGAAGTGATATAGGAATCGTGGTATATTTTAAACATGAGAATTGCGATAAGTTAGAGCGTGTCTGAAAAAGGCTTTCTGCAAGATGTGCGTCACAATTTGTGGGATATTTTGCCCGGATGAGGGCGCCGTAGTGGGCTACGGCAACTGAATTCGGGTGAAATATCCCGCAAAGTGGGGCGTTCAGATTGTGGGAATGATTTTTCAGACACGCTCTAGGGGTAAAATACTTTTTGTCCTTAACTTATAATAAAGAAAGGGGTGTCAGAAACAGTGAAAACTTTACTGAAGAATGGTACAGTAGTATCGGGGGATATGTCTGTCAGAGAAGATGTTCTTATAGATGGAGAGAAGATTGTAAAAGTAGGCCGGAATCTGGAAGCAGAGGATGCACAGGTAGTTGATGTAAACGGTAAGCTGCTTTTTCCGGGATTTATAGACGGACATACACATTTTGACCTGGAAGTGGCAGGAACAGTGACGGCAGATGATTTTGAAACAGGAACAAGAGCTGCCATTGCAGGAGGAACAACTCTGGTAATCGATTATGCGTCTCAGGATAAAGGTGGTCATACGCTGAAGGAAGGTCTTGAGAAGTGGCATAAGAAAGCAGATGGGAAATGTTCCTGTGATTATTCTTTCCATATGTCTGTTGTGGAATGGAATGAGGAAACTGAGAGAGAAATACAGGATATGATCAATGAAGGGATTACCAGTTTTAAGCTTTACATGACTTATCCGGCAATGATTGTAGATGACGGTGACCTTTATAAGATTATTAAGAAATTAAATGAATATGGATGTTTTGCAGGGGTACATTGTGAGAATGCAGGGGCAATCGATGCGTTGATCGCAGAAGCCAAAAAAGAGGGACGTCTGGGACCTGAGAATCACCCGTTGGTGCGTCCGGATATTATGGAGGCAGAGGCAGTTCACCGCCTTCTTGTGATCGCAGATGCAGCAGATGCTCCTGTAATGGTAGTACATCTTACCAACCGGAAAGCATTTGAAGAAGTGATGCGTGCCAGAATGAACGGACAAAAGGTATATGCGGAAACCTGTCCGCAGTATCTGCTTCTGGATGACAGTGTATATTCAAAACCGGATTTTGAAGGTGCCAAATACGTGTGTGCACCTCCAATCCGTAAGAAAGCAGATCAGGACTGCCTGTGGAAAGCACTGGCGAATGATCAGATCCAGACGGTTGCAACTGACCAGTGCAGCTTTACAATGGAGCAGAAAGCTCTTGGTAAAGATGATTTCACGAAGATTCCGGGAGGGCTGCCGGGAGTACAGACGAGAGGAACTCTGCTTTATACATACGGTGTACGCACAGGCAGGATCACGCAGGAACAGATGTGCCGTCTGTTAAGTGAGAATGCAGCTAAACTTTACGGAGTGTATCCCAATAAGGGCGTGATACGTGAGGGAAGTGATGCAGATATTGTTGTATTTGATCCTGAGAAGGAAAGCGTTATCTCTGCAAAGACACATCTGTATCATACGGATAATAATCCATATGAGGGATTTAAGCTTCATGGAGATATTGACAGCGTATATTTAAGAGGAGCTCATGTGGTGCAGGATGGAAAAGTAATTCTGGAGAAAACAGGAAAATATATTAAACGCGGTAAGAATCAGATGTAAAATATATATTTTATGGAATTGCTGTAATCAGGTAAGTCCTCTAGCGAAGAGTAATAAGCAGTGAATATAAAGAATAACAAGAGGTGACAGAAAATGAAACATGAAGTAAATGCAATGGGAAAACAGTGCCCGATTCCGGTAGTGATGACAAAGAAGGTTATTGATAATGCGGCAGTCGGTGATGAGATTGAAATTCTGATCGATAATGAAACCGCAGTGAATAATCTGAGCAGACTTGCAAATAAAACAGGCTGTACGTTTGTATCTGAAAAACTGGGAGACAAAAAGTATCAGGTGAAGATGGCAGTAAAGACTGAACAGACAGGTGGTACCTTGGAAGAAGAGGAATTTGTCTGCGAAGCACCGCATAAAAAAGTGACGGTAGCGGTAATCTCCTCAAATGTTATGGGAAATGGTGATGATGAACTGGGAAAGATTTTGATCAAAGGATTTATCTATGCCCTTTCTCAGATGGAAACACATCCGGATACAATCCTTTTCTATAATGGAGGTGCAAAACTTACAACAGAAGACTCTGAAAGTCTGGAAGATCTGAAAAAGATGGAAGAAGAGGGCGTGGAAATCCTGACCTGCGGTACCTGCCTGAAGCATTATGGACTGATGGAGAAACTGATGGTTGGAAAAGTTACCGATATGTATACGATTGCAGAGCGTATGACAGGTGCAGATAAGGTGATTCGTCCGTAAGAAAATGAAGGCCATCATATCTGAGAAAAAAGACAGATATGATGGTATTTTGAACTTTTATTGCAATTTCTGTTCTCTGATATTGTGGTATCTGGCATATCCGGTAAGAATCAGAGTCAGGGCACCATCGCCTGTTACGTTACAGGCTGTCCCAAAACTGTCCTGAAGGGCAAAGATAGTCAGCATCAGAGCTGTAGCAGAATCGCCGAATTTCAGGATACCGGTGATAATACCGAGAGATGCCATAACAGTGCCTCCCGGTACACCCGGAGCACCAATGGCAAAAATTCCAAGCAGGACACAGAAAAGAACCATGGCCCCCGGCGCAGGAACTGCACCATAAAGAATTTTGGAGATTGCCATACAGAAGAATACTTCTGTGAGGACAGAACCACAGAGATGAATATTGGCAAACAGCGGAATACCAAAATCTACCAGATCCTTTCGGAGAGGTTTTGCCCTGTGTGCGCATTGGAGGGCGACCGGCAGTGTGGCAGCAGATGACATGGTACCTATGGCTGTGAGGTAGGCGGGACCATAATGTTTCACAACTTTCAGAGGATTTTCTCTGGAATAAATTCCTGCAAGTATATATAGAAGAGCTATCCAGATAAAATGTCCGATCAGAACAATGACGATTACCTGAAGGAATACAGGAAGCTGTCTGGTGATTGTTCCTTCGTATGCCAGTGAACAGAAAGTCAGTCCGATGAAGTATGGGAGAATCGGAATAATGACTCTTGATACAATAGCCAGTATGATCTTCTGGAATTCTTCAAGAAAAGAAGAAATCAGACTGGCTTTTGTCCATGCAGATGCAAGTCCCAGCATAATGGCCAGTACAAGTGCACTCATGACAGGCATTATCTGTGGAATGGAAAGTTCAAAAACTACATCCGGCAAAGCTTTGAGATGACTGGCAGTGGAGCTGAAGGATAAATGTGGGATCAGCAGGTATCCGGATAATGCAGAGAATAAAGCAGCTCCCAGTGAGGAAGCATAAGCAATACTGACTGCAACACCTAACATTCTGGAAGCATTGTTTCCGAGTCTGGTAATAGATGGTGCGATAAATCCAATGATGATCAGCGGAACAGAAAAGCTGATCAGCTGACCAAGAATATACTTCGATGTTACAACCACATTCAGTACTGCAGTCGTAATGGCAGATTCATCTATTATATTAAGAAGAAGTCCGATACAGATTCCAAAAGCCACGCCGACAAGCAGTCTGAAGGGCAGACTGTGTAGAAAAAAGTTTTTTTTCATAATAATCCCCCTTTTTCTGTCAATTATAATATATAATGATGTCATGGTCAAAAGGTATTTTATATCGAAACAGGAGAGAGTTATGTACAGAAAAATTTATCAAATTTTGGAAGAAACAGGAAAAGTAAAAACAGCAATGGTTTTAAACGGGAATCATAAGGGCGAAAAATGTCTGATAAAAGAAAACCATTGTTTATCATCCGATGAAAATACAGCAGATTTCTGGAAAAAATATGAAGCTGATCTGGCGGAGTGCCAGGAGACAAAAGTTGTTCATATGGGAGATGTAGATTTCTTTGTGGAAATTTATGTGAAAAATCCGCAGCTTATCATTTTTGGAGGCGGACATGTTTCGCAGCCTGTTGCAAAAATCGGAAAAATGCTGGGATTTCATGTGACTGTTATGGATGACAGAGAAGATTTTGTGACTTCAGAGAGATTTCCGGATGCCGATCGGCTGATCAAAGGCAGCTATGATAAACTTTCAGACAAAATACCGGCCTATGAAAATGCTTATTATGTGATCGTGACAAGAGGTCATCTCGGAGACAGTGCCTGTGCCAGACAGATCCTGAGACGCCCTTATACTTATCTGGGAATGATCGGCAGTAAAAATAAGGTAAAACTGACCAGAGAAAAATTACTCGGAGAAGGTTTCAGCGAAGAACAGCTCAACAGTATCCATGCACCGATTGGATTGCCGATCGGAGGACATATGCCGGCAGAGATTGCTGTAAGTATTGCTGCGGAGATCGTTCAGGAAAAGAACAGGTATGATGTTTCTTATATTGATGGAGCTGTGGAGGATGCTGTCAGGAAAAAAGAAAATGGAATTATGATCACGATCATATCCAAGAGTGGTTCTTCTCCAAGAGGGACAGGAAGTAAAATGTTTATTGATAAAGACGGGAATTCATATGGAAGCATCGGAGGCGGAAATGTAGAATTTCAGGCTTTGAAATATGCACCAGAAGCGCAGCATGGTGAAATCAGAAAATATAATCTGTCTAACCAGGGCGGTGCGAATCTGGGAATGATCTGTGGCGGCGAGGTGGAAGTCCTTTATGAATTGTTGTAGATAAACACAGAACCTACAGCGTTACTGTTCACATATCACTATCCTGCGAGGTGTTTTGGCATGAATATGCCAAAATCCCGAGACATACAAGCCAAAATTCCATTGCCACAGGCAATCTGGAATGAATTTTGGCTACGTTACTGAGAACGGAGTGAACAGTAACCCTGCAGCAATTCCGCGCAAATGGAAGAAAGCAGACAAAGCAGGACAAAACGCATACTTGAATTATCTGTAAGAATCGTGTATATTAATACATAAAGCGAACACAGAAAACACGAGGGGACAGAGCGTGTTTGATAAAGGAGGAAACTACTTATGAAGAAATCACTTTGGCTGGTTCTTGTACTGGGACTTGCATTTGCTGCTCAGGGATGCGGATTTGATCCTACTATTGATTCCAGCGTTATGATCGTTAAAGTAACACCAACACCGGAAGTCACACCTACTCCTGAGGCTTCAGAGGCAACACCAACACCGGAAGCAACACCGACGCCGGCAGCAGAGCAGACAGCCAGTGGTGTAAAAGTAGAAGTGAAATCCGATACCTATTATGCGTCATCAGAATTAAATCTTCGTTCTGATGCAAGTGCAGATGCAGATCTGATTTCAAGTGTGGCAGCCGGAACTCAGCTGAACAGTACAGGTGTATGCGAGAATGGATGGATTCGTGTGGATTATAATGGACAGACCTGTTATGCAAGCGGAGATTTTGTGACAACAACAGCTCCGGCAGCAGACGCAGGTGAGACTGCAGCAGATACATCAGCAGATACGTCTTATGATGAAAGTGCAGAATAATCTGATGATATAAAAATTTGTATCAGTCCTCTTTAAATATATTTCTATGAGAGGTACAATAAAGGCTTTTTTGGAAAAATGTTGACAGAAATGTATAAGTAAAAGCAGAAGCTGCAGAGGATAATGACCTGTCAGCTTCTGCTTTTTTTGTCTGAAAAATACGATAGAAATCTTTTTCGGTGTGTTGTTTATGAGGATTGCTATAATACTGTAGAATGTTACTGTGGATAAATAAGTCTGTCCGGCTTGATATCATAAAGAACCTCATCCAGAAATTTTTCTGCCAGATATTTTGCCATAGGCAGATTCATATCCAGATAATTTCCGCAGTCTTTTGCAGATGCTCCCGGAACTTCACCTTCAAAATCACGTATAAATTCAAAAGTCTCGATCATAAGCGGAACGATATCCTTGGACTCATAATCTCCATTTAAAAGAAGATAATTGCCTGTACGGCATCCCATCGGTCCCCAGTAGATCATTTTAGAGCCGAACTCTTTATGATTTCTCAGGAATGTTGCTGCCAGATGCTCGATCGTGTGAAGTTCAGCAGTATTCATCACAGGTTCTTCGTTAGGAGAAGTCATACGGATATCGAAGGTAGTGATCATACTGTCGCCAACCGGATCCTTACGTGAAACATAAATTCCAGGCTGTAATTTGATATGGTCAATGGTAAAACTTGTTATTTTTTCCATTTTGGATTCCTCGCTTTCTTTTGCAGATATATTCTGACTGTTCATCAGTCTGTTGTTCCGGTTTCACTGCAAAAAGGGAAGGTACAGAACTGAACAGCCATATACATTTTAACAGGCAATCAGAAAGAAGTAAACACAGGAAACATTCACAATCTGAACATTTTGTGAAAAGAGTTGTTTTTTTTCTGAGATAGGTTATAATCAGATTGTTGTAAATGATTTCGGAGGTAAAGGAAAATGAAAAGAAAATTACTGGCAGCACTTTGTGTTACAGCTATGTCAGCAGGTTTACTGGCAGGATGTGGCAGCAGTGATAAAACAGAAGAGAGTACAAAAACAGAGGAAACAGCGAATGAGGAGACTTCTTCTCAGGAAGAGACGGAGACAAAAGCTGCTTCTTCTGACAGTGATAATGTAGCAAGTGAAGAAGAGGCAGAAAAAGCCGGATTTTCTGATGGTTCTGATGAAAAGAGTGATTCTGCTGATACAGATTCTGAAAATAAAGATTCTTCAGACAGCAGTACAACCAGTGTGCTTCTGGATACTTCCAAAGAATTGACAGGAATTCATCACGCAGAGATTGAAGTAAAGGATTACGGTACGATTGATGTGGAACTGGATGCAGATACAGCACCGATCACAGTGACAAATTTCGTGAAACTCGCACAGGAAGGTTTTTATGACGGACTGACATTCCACCGTATCATGGATGGATTCATGATCCAGGGTGGTGATCCCAACGGAGACGGAACAGGTGGATCAAAAGAGAATATTAAGGGTGAGTTCAGCAACAATGGAGTAGACAATGATATTTCCCACACAAGAGGGACTATTTCCATGGCAAGAGCCAGTGATCCGGACAGCGCAAGCTCGCAGTTCTTTATTGTTCAGGCAGACAGTACATTCCTGGACGGAGATTATGCAGGATTTGGCCATGTGACAGAAGGCATGGATATTGTTGATAAGATCTGCGAGGATGCAAAACCGACAGACGACAATGGAACAATCCCGTCAGATCAGCAGCCGGTTATTGAGAAGATTACCATTACAGATTAAGTAAAACAGAAATCGAAGTATAAGTGCCCGGAGAGCAAACTAAAATTGAAGAAAAGGCATAACAAGAAGCAGCAGGAGAGATATGAAAAATCTTTTCTGCTGCTTTTTGGAACAGATACAGTTAATTTTTAATTATCAGCACTGGTATCGGTGGGTTGTTGGGGCGATTATAATATTCGCTTTTGATTACCAGATATTGATGGGGATCAAGGTTTTTCAGCCAGTCAAGGATCTGATCCCGCTCTTCAAATCCGGAATCGCCGCCACTGTAGATGCAAAGAGAAATCATTCCGCCTTTTTTCAGAAGGGTTAAAGCCTGGGTCAATGCCTGAATGCTGGTTTCACCTCTGGTTGCAAGTGAATGATCTCCACCGGGAAGATAACCAAAATTAAATACAATGCAGCTTACACTGTCTGGTGTGGCATATTCTGCCATATTTGCGTGAGATTCCAGAAGCAGTCTGTAATTTTCCGGAACATGTCCGGCGTTCAGTCTCTTTTGGGTTGCAGTCAGTGCCTGCTCCTGAATATCAAAGGCAAGAACCTTTCCTGATTCTCCGCATAGCTGCGAAAGCAGAAGCGTATCATTTCCGTTTCCCATTGTAGCATCAATACAGAAGTCTCCTTCCTGTACCTGCTGTCTGATAAAAGCTGCGCACCATTGCGTGATCTGATAATTCTTCATATATTCCTATATTCCTCCACAAAGTCATACACCGGATTTATATGTTGATATCAGTATATTATAATAATCCGGTCTGTCAGTTAAGTCAGGTAGAGTCCAGCACAAATTATGGATATCTGACTGATTATTATTATAATGCAGGAAATCTTTATAAACAACGGTTAAGTGTAATCTTGCTGAGGTTCACCGTTACTGTTCACACACCACTATTCCGCGAGGTGTTTTGGCATGAATATGCCAAAATCCCGAGACATACGAGCCAAAATTCCATCCAGATTGTTTCGCAAATAAAACAAATCACTTATTGCATTTTTGATAATAATTAGTCTATAATAAATAGAATTGTAAAAGTCAGAATCCTGTTATCAAAGATGAATTATGATAGATTTTGACATGTAAGTATAAAGACGTAGAAACAGCCAGAAATAATATGGTTCGGAGAAAGAGGTAAAGGAAAATGACACTGGAAGGAAAAACAGTATTACTGGGAGTGACAGGCAGCATTGCGGCGTATAAGATTGCATATCTGGCAAGCGCGCTGAAGAAACGTCATGCAGATGTTCATGTGCTGATGACAGAGAACGCTACGAATTTTATCAATCCGATCACTTTTGAAACTCTCACAGGAAATAAATGTCTGGTGGATACCTTTGACCGGAATTTTCAGTTTCAGGTAGAACACGTATCGATTGCAAAGAAAGCAGATGCGGTGATGATCGCACCGGCAAGTGCCAATGTGATCGGTAAACTGGCACATGGGATCGCAGATGACATGCTTACTACCACGATCATGGCATGCAAATGTAAAAAATTCATTTCCCCGGCCATGAATACCAATATGTTTGAGAATCCTGTAGTACAGGATAATTTAAAGATTCTGGAGCATTACGGATATGAAGTGATCGCTCCGGCGTGCGGATATCTGGCATGTGGTGACACAGGAGCGGGAAAAATGCCGGAACCTGAGACATTACTTGCCTATATTGAGCGCGAAGCTGCCTGTGAGAAAGATCTGAAAGGAAAGAAAATCCTTGTAACTGCAGGTCCTACACAGGAATCTGTTGATCCTGTTCGTTATCTTACCAATCATTCTTCAGGAAAAATGGGCTATGCTATTGCGAAAGCTGCCATGCTCCGCGGTGCAGATGTCACGCTGGTCAGCGGACGTACTTCAATTGAACCTCCCATGTTTGTAAATCTGGTGCCTGTTGTGACTGCAAGGGATATGTATGAAGCTGTAACTTCTGTCAGCAACGAACAGGACATTATTGTTAAAGCTGCTGCTGTGGCAGATTACCGCCCTTCCAGGATCAGTGAAGAAAAAGTTAAGAAAAGTGACGGACAGATGTCCATAGAACTGGAAAGAACAGATGATATCCTGAAGTTTCTGGGAGAACACAAACGGGCCGGACAGTTTCTCTGCGGATTTTCCATGGAGACACAGAATGTGATCGACAATTCCAGAGCCAAGCTGGCAAAGAAAAATCTGGATATGGTGGCTGCCAACAATGTGAAAGTGGAGGGTGCCGGATTTCAGGGAGATACCAATGTGCTGACACTGATCACACAGGATGAAGAAATCTCTCTTCCGCTTATGAGCAAAGAAGACGCCGCTTTTAGGATCCTGGATAAAATCCTTTCGATGATGATGCAGGATTCTGTCTGTTAAAGGAACAGGACGATTAAGAAATTGGAGATAAATAATTATGATTTTAGCAATTGACGTTGGAAACACCAACATTGTAGTTGGATGTATTGATGACCTGAAAACATATTTTATAGAACGCCTTTCTACCAACCGTACAAAGACGGAACTGGAATATGCGGTGGATTTAAAGAATGTTCTTGATATCTATCATATAAAAAAAACAGAGATTGAGGGCTGTATTATTTCTTCTGTAGTGCCGCAGATCACAAATATTGTGAAACTTGCCGCAGAGAAAATTCTTAAGAAAAATGCAATTGTTCTCGGACCCGGTGTAAAGACAGGACTGAACATTATGATGGATAATCCGGGACAGCTTGGCGCAGATCAGGTTGCTGATGCAGTGGCAGGAATTGCCGGTTATCCGGTGCCGTTGATCCTTATCGATATGGGAACTGCAACCACAGCGTCTGTTGTCAACAGTAAGAAGCAGTATGTAGGCGGAATGATTCTTCCGGGTGTAGGGGTTTCCCTGGATGCACTTACTGCGAGGGCTTCCCAGCTCAGCGGAATCAGTATTGATGCGCCAAGACATGTGATCGGGAAAAACACGATCGAATGTATGAAGAGCGGGGTTCTTTACAGCAATGCAGCAGCTCTGGATGGAATTATTGACAGGATCGAAGAGGAACTGGGGGAGAAGGCAACTGTAGTGGCAACCGGTGGTCTGGCAAAGAAAATCGTTCCTCATTGTAAGAGAGAAATCATTCTGGACGAGGAACTTCTTCTGAGAGGTCTTCTGATCATTTATGAGAAAAATAAGTAAGAATGTATATGCATTCATATCAAAACAGTTCATCAGACATAAAACTGATGAACTGTTTTGTTTGCAGTAATTTATGGGATTGCTATAAATGCATTATTTTAGAGAATTGCTATAAAAGGCAGAAATAAAATCAATAGGAAGCGGAGCAGTAAAAAGCATGACCTTTCCGGTTATAGGATGAGTAAACTCCAACTGATAAGAATGAAGGGGCTGACGGTTTATCCGACGGTAATCAGGATTATATAAATAATCTCCGGGCAGAGGATGCCCGATATATTTCATATGCACACGTATCTGGTGTGTGCGCCCTGTTTCCAGATGAAGTTCGGCCAGAGAATATTCTTTTCCTGCCGCCAGCCGTTCATAATGAGTTATTGCAGACTCCCCGGTTCCGAAATTTACTTCTCTGGTGATCACGGAGCCTTCCATTCGTGCGATAGGAGCGTTGATCGTTCCGGAGTCAGGAAGAAGCCCGTCTACAAGTGCGAGATAAGTCCTGAGAATCTGACGTTTTTTCATCTGAACTGACAGAATCGCTGCGCTGAGGGGATTTTTGGCAAGGATCAGAGCACCGGTGGTATCCCGGTCCAGCCGGTTGATACAGCGGTAAACAAAATCCTCTCCTTTTTCTGCAAAATACCAGGCGATTCCATTTGCCAGAGTATTTTCATAATTTCCCGCAGAAGGGTGCACAGGCATATCTGCAGGCTTGTTTATCACAAGGATATCCTCATCTTCATAAATGATATTCAAATCCATCTTTGTACGGATAATGTTTTCTCCTGATTCGGTTTCAGGAACAGTGATGATCAGATGATCCTGCGGTTTAAGCACTGATCGTCCGAAACCACGTTCACCATTGAGAATGATGGTGTTGGGAGTGTTCTTCATTGAGCTTAATATGTGGCGGGAAAACCCCTCTTTTTTTAGAAAGTCCAGAATCGTGACCGGAGTTGTATTTTCGGAGATAATATATTTAAGGATTCTTTGCATATGATCTGTCTGCTTTCTTGATTTGTATAAGATTTAAGAATTGCGGGCTGATATGCCCTGCCTTATTTTTAACAGATTTACTGTATCAGATTTTGAAGAACATAACAAGAACAATTATCAGATTTCCTGAAAAATTACTGTTCACTCTGTTTACAGTAATGTAGCCAAAACTCATTCCAGATTGCCTGCGGCAATGGAATTTTGGCTTGTATGTCTCGGGATTTTGGCATATTCATGCCAAAACACCTCGCGGAATAGTGGCGGGTGAACAGTAACCCTGAAAACGTTAAAAAATACATTTTATTCTATTGCATCACAGAAAATTAAGCGTATAATCAAAAAAAGAAAATAGATTCAGGTGGAAAAAATGAAAGAACAGCAACATATTTTTACAAACAAAATGCTCCGAACCCTGTTGATACCGGTTATTTTTGAACAGGTACTGAATTCCCTGATGGGAACTGTGGATACCATGATGGTCAGCAATGTAGGCTCTGCTGCAATATCCGCAGTATCTCTGGTGGATTCCATCAATGTATTGGTGATCCAGGCGTTCTCAGCGCTGGCAGCAGGCGGTGCAATCCTCTGTTCACAGTACATAGGTCAGAAAAATCATGAAATGGCAAATAAATCAGCAAGACAGGTATTATTTATCATTACTGCCATATCCGTAGCAGTGACTGCTCTGTGCCTGCTGTTTCGTGTGCCGCTGTTAAAACTGATATTCGGAAAAGTAGAATCAGATGTTATGACTGCCTCTCAGGTGTATTTCTTCTATACGGCGTTGTCTTTTCCGTTTATAGCACTTTATGATGCGGGAGCATCCATATTCCGGTCCCAGGGAAATACCAGAGGGCCAATGACAGTATCGGTTATTTCAAATGTGATTAATATCGGCGGAAATGCGGCGCTGATCTGGGGATTCAATATGGGAGTGGCAGGAGCTGCCATCGCAACTCTTGCATCCAGAGTCTTCTGTGCTGTAGTGGTACTCTGGCAGCTTCGTATGGACAGACAGCCTATTGTAGTCAGAAATTACAGACAGATCCGTCCGGATGGAAAAATGATCAGAAGAGTTCTGGCTCTGGGAATCCCGTCCGGTATAGAGAACAGCATGTTTCAGCTTGGAAAGCTGGCAATACAGTCTTCCGTATCTACACTGGGGACGGTAGCCATTGCAGCTCAGGCAATGACGAATATCCTTGAGAACCTTAACGGTATTGCAGCTATCGGTGTAGGAATCGGTCTGATGACTGTAGTAGGACAGTGTCTGGGAGCGGGCAGAAAGGATGAGGCAGTTTACTATATTAAGAAATTAAGTGTCCTTGCAGAAATCATTGTTGTTGCAAGCTGTCTTTTGGTGTTTGCCTTAACCATTCCGGTCACAAAGCTGGGTGGTATGGAACCGGAAAGTGCAAGAATGTGTTTCCATATGATATCCTGGATAACGGTTGTCAAACCTATTGTATGGACCCTGGCGTTTATTCCTGCTTATGGCCTCAGAGCAGCCGGAGATGTAAAATTTTCCATGATCACATCCTGTATCACTATGTGGACATTCCGTTTTTGCCTTTGTGTATATCTGATCCGTTTCAGAGGCTTCGGCCCAATGGCTGTATGGCTTGGAATGTTTACTGACTGGACAGTGCGGGGAATCGTATTTTCTCTTCGCTTCCACAGCAGGAAATGGCTGAAGCATAAGGTAGTATAATAAGGTGGTATAGCCATGAAATGCGTTGACTTTTACTGCTCAAAATTATATAATGATTCTCGGAAATAATTCTGGAAAAGCATTACAGGAAGTCAGGTGAAATTCCTGCGCAAGTCCGTTACTGTAACAGCCAGATACTGTCTGCTTTTCATTGTAGAGAGGAAATATGATCTGCGGCAACCAGAGGATATTTCGGGAAAAGAACTTTCAGGAGGGATTTTGTTGCACACAGAAATCCCTCCTTTTTATGTAGATGTTATATAAATGACATTATAGTAATCTGCAGACAGGATGTGACAACAATGCAGCAAAGGAGGCGTCATGAAAAACGGACTGGAAGATTACTACGTGATACGTGGCAATAAAAAAATGAGGTTTGGCTATACAACAGGCTCCTGCGCAGCAGCTGCATGTAAGGGTGCTGCAAAGATCCTGCTGGGTGGTGTCATGCAGAAGGATGTCACCTTGATGACTCCTAAGGGAATCATGCTTACACTGGAACTGAAAGACATCCGGATTGAAGGAAATCAGGTGACCTGTGCAATTCAGAAGGATGCAGGAGATGATCCGGATACTACAAACGGAATACTGGTTTATGCTACGGTGCAGAAAACAAAAGAACCGGGAATCATCCTCGACGGAGGCGTTGGTGTGGGAAGGGTAACAAAAGCCGGGCTTTCCCAGAAAATCGGGGAAGCAGCCATCAATCCTGTGCCAAAGGCCATGATTTTGCGTGAAGCTACAGAAATTGCTGAGAAATATGATTATGAGGGTGGTCTGAAAATCACCATCTCCGTTCCTGAAGGTGTGGAAATTGCAAAGAAAACCTTTAATCCACGTCTGGGAATTGTGGGAGGAATCTCCATTCTGGGAACTTCCGGGATTGTAGAACCTATGAGCGAAGCTGCTCTTGTACAGAGTATCAATGTAGAGATGAAGCAGCATTTTTCCCAGGGAGAAGAATATCTTCTGGTAACACCGGGAAATTACGGGGCAGATTATCTGCGGGAGCATATGGATCTCCCTTATGAAAAAAATATCAAATGCAGCAATTATGTAGGTGAGACCATTGACATGGCAATTGATATGGGAGTTAAGGGAATCCTTTTCATTGCTCATATCGGAAAGTTTGTAAAAGTTGCAGCAGGGATCATGAATACTCATTCCCACAGTGCAGATGCCAGGATGGAAGTGCTGGCATCCAATGCGATCCGGGCAGGAGCATCGTTGGAGTGTGCAAAGGAAATCCTGAATGCATCTACTACAGATGAAGCAATAGACATTCTGGAAAAATATCAGATACTTCAGAAGACCATGAAAGAGATCCTGGACAGGATCCAGTTTTATTTAAATCACAGATCCTATGAGCAGATCCTTTTAGGGGCAGTGATCTTTAATAATACTTATGGGTATCTGGGGCAGACTGCAGATGCAGAGAAGCTGATAAAGCTGATTAATGCACAGAATGATGAGGCACAGTAAAGATCCTATCGCAAAGGCGATTTTAACCGAATCAAGTAAGTCCCCTGCTTCAATTGCGAAAAGCAATAAGCAGTGGGTGGGGACTTGCTTGTATCAGGAGGAGTGCAAGCTCCTTCTGATAAACTGCGGAGCAGTTATTCGGTTATGAGCAAGTAGCGAAGCGGATTGCGAATATCCGCTTGAATGGATTTTGACTCACAACTGTGAAAGTATTGAACAGTTGAAATAAATTTATAAAAAGGAGAATGATAGATTATGGTACATTTCGTAGGAGCAGGTCCGGGAGCATCGGATCTTATCACAGTAAGAGGAAAACAGTATCTGGAGGAAGCAGATGTGGTGATCTATGCAGGATCTCTGGTAAATCCAAAGCTTCTGGAATATACAAAGGACATCTGCACCATCTACAACAGTGCAAAAATGACACTGGAGGAAGTGATCCATGTGATCGAGAAGGCGGAAGCAGAGGGAAAGACAACTGTCCGCCTTCATACCGGAGATCCATGTATTTACGGTGCGATCCGTGAACAGATGGATATTCTGGATGAGAAAAATATCGCTTATGATTACTGTCCGGGTGTCAGTGCATTCTGCGGTGCTGCAAGTGCCCTGAATCTGGAATATACTCTGCCGGATATTTCCCAGAGTGTGATCATTACACGAATGGAAGGCAGAACTCCGGTTCCGTCCAAGGAAAGCATTCAGTCATTTGCTGCTCATCAGGCAACCATGGTTGTATTCTTAAGTACAGGAATGCTGGAAGAGCTGAGCAGACGTCTTATTGAAGGCGGTTATACAGCAGATACACCAGCAGCCATTGTATATAAGGCAACCTGGCCGGAACAGAAGACCTTCGTCTGCACAGTGGGAACACTGGCAAAAACGGCTGCAGAAAATAATATTACAAAAACTGCTCTGATGATCATCGGAGATACAGTTGCAGCAGCACATTATGACCGTTCCAAGCTGTATGATCCGGAGTTTACTACAGAATTTCGTGAAGCTGTGAAATCAAAAACACATCACTCATAGAATCTGGTAACCTTAAGGAATTGCTATCGTTTATGAGATTACTGTAAACAGGAGAAAGAGAAGGAATATAACAGTGAAGGTTGCACTTATATGCTTCAGCCTTACCGGTCAGCAGACCGGGGAGAGATTATACCGGGGGCTGGAAGCTGCCGGTATGACAGCAGAACTGGATAAAAAAAGTAAATATCTTCTGGATTCTATTCAGGTCAGTACCTCTGCATGGGCAGGAGAGAAATTTTCTGATTCAGATGCACTGATCTTTATCGGTGCCACCGGAATTGCCGTCCGCAGCATTGCGCCTTATGTAGCGTCAAAGAAGTCAGACCCTGCGGTGCTGGTCGTAGATGAGTGTGGAAAGTTTGTCATTTCCCTTCTGTCAGGACATTTGGGCGGTGCCAATGAACTGGCGCTAAAAACAGCAGAAATTCTGGAAGCAATACCAGTGGTCACAACAGCCACAGACCTGCATCACCGTTTTGCAGTAGATGTTTTTGCAAAGAAAAATAATTGCAATATCTTTAACATGAAAGCAGCAAAGGAAGTCTCTGCTGCACTTCTGGCAGGAAAGAAAGTTGGATTTTACAGTGAGTTTCCGACGGACGGTGAACTGCCGGAGGGGCTGGCCCGGTGTGATGAATATGGGAATCCTGTCAGCAGTATGGATGACAGATCAGAAGAGGAAACACAGAAAAGCTCTGATTTTAATGGAACAGGGACAGACTGTACGAATATAGACTGCGGAGTTGCGGTTACAGTACATACTTCCTGTAATCCTTTTATTTCTACCACACAGGTAGTTCCGAAATGTCTGACTCTGGGTATGGGCTGCAGGAAAGACAAGGATGCCCGTGGAATCGCAGAGGCAGCGCAGAAGGTGCTGGACAGATCCGGATTTCATAAAGAAGCATTTGAGCAGATCGCAAGCATCGATCTGAAGAAAGAAGAAAAGGGAATCCTGTCATTGTCACAGGACTGGCAGATTCCTTTTGTGACTTATACAGAAGAAGAATTAAAACAGGTGCCTGGAGAATTTACTCCCTCACCTTTTGTAAAAAAGATCACAGGTGTGGATAATGTCTGTGAGAGAAGTGCAGTCCTTGCCAGTGGAAATGGCAGGCTGCGGCAGAGAAAAACAGGAGAAAATGGTGTGACCACAGCAGTGGCTGCCAGGGAATGGAGGATACATTTTGAGTAAAATATATGTAATCGGAATCGGACCGGGAGCTTATGACCAGATGACAGGAAAAGCGATCCGCGCCATGAATGAAAGTGATGCGATCATCGGATATACCGTATATGTAGACCTGGTGAAGGAATATTTTCCGGGAAAAGAATTTATGACTACACCAATGAAAAAGGAAGTGGACCGCTGTGTCCTTGCCTTTGAAGAGGCAAAAAAAGGCAAGACTGTTTCCATGATCTGCAGTGGTGATGCCGGAGTTTACGGTATGGCAGGTCTGATGTATGAGGTTGGTGTCAATTATCCGGAAACAGAACTGGAGATCATCCCGGGTGTGACAGCTGCAACAGGCGGAGCTGCTGTTCTGGGTGCACCTCTGATCCATGACTTCTGTCTAATCAGCTTAAGTGACCTTCTCACACCATGGGAAAAGATAGAGGCAAGACTTCTGGCAGCAGCCCAGGCAGATTTTGTTGTATGCCTTTACAATCCGTCAAGTAAAAAACGTCATGATTACCTGCAGAAAGCCTGTGATCTGATGATGAAATACAAATCACCGGATACCATCTGCGGAACAGTTTCCAATATTGCAAGAGAAGGCCAGGAAGCTCATGTAATGACATTAAAGGAACTGAGAGATACACAGGTGGATATGTTTACCACAGTATTTATCGGTAATTCTCAGACAAAGGAAATCAACAATAAGATGGTAACACCGAGGGGATATAGGAATGTATAAAGTTCTTGTTTTTGCGGGAACAACAGAAGGATACGAAATCTGCCGGTTTCTGGCAGATCATAAGATAGAGACAAAGGGATTTGTTGCCACAGAATATGGCAGCAAATCTCTTACAGAAAATGAATTTCTCACTGTTCAGACTGGAAGACTGGATGCAGCGGACATGGAAGAGGTCTTTTTACAGGAGAAACCGGAAATGGTGCTGGATGCCACCCATCCTTATGCTGCTGAGGTGACTGTAAATATCAGGACAGCCTGTGAAAATACGCAGACAGCATATTACAGGGTGCTGAGAGAGGCCGGGGAACATGAGAACAGGGCAGTATATGTGGACAGTGTTAAGGCTGCTGCAGATTATCTGAATCAGACCCAGGGAAATGTATTGCTGACAACAGGAAGCAAGGAACTGGCCGGCTTCACAGGCATGAAGGATTATCAGAACCGTCTTTATGCAAGAGTCCTTTCTCTGCCCAATGTGATGAAAGCCTGTGCAGAGCTGGGATTTGAGGGAAAACATCTGATAGGAATGCAGGGGCCTTTTTCCAGAGAGCTGAATGCTGCAATGCTCAGACAGTATGACTGCAGATATCTGGTCACAAAGGATACAGGAAAAGTAGGTGGATTTCAGGATAAGATCGATGCTGCCCTGGAATGTGATGCAGTTCCTGTGATCATCGGGCGTCCTCTGAAGGAGGAAGGAATGTCTGTGAGAGAATGTAAGAGATTTCTTACAGAGCATTTCAGCTTAGCCCACAGACCGCATATTACATTGCTGGGAATTGGAATGGGAAGTCAAAAACTTCTCACTGTCCAGGGTAAGAATAGCCTGGATCAGGCGGATCTTCTGATCGGTGCCAGGAGGATGGTGGATTCTGTGAAACGTCCGGGACAGGATGTGTTCGTGGAATACAGAAGCCAGGAGATCAGGGATTATATTGATGCACACCCGGAGTATGACAATATTGTGATTGTCCTTTCCGGAGATGTGGGCTTCTACAGCGGGGCCAGAAAACTTCTGGAAGTACTGTGTCAGGACAGTGCGGATCTGAGAGTACAGAGAAAGAACGGATCAGAGAAGAGTGAGGAAGAACGGGATAGTTCAGCACAAAATAATACAGAGATAGAGATTCAGTGTGGGATTTCCTCAGTTGTATATTTTATGTCCCAAATAGGATTGTCCTGGGATGATGCCAAAATCGTCAGTGCACATGGAAGAGGATGTAATCTTATCTCACATATCTGTTATGCGGAGAAAGTATTTTCCATACTTGGAACCTCAGACGGTGTAGCAGTTCTGGCAGAGAAACTGGTAAAATACGGGATGGGTGATGTGCTCCTTTATGTGGGAGAGAATTTGTCCTATGAAAATGAGAAGATTTTTGTAAAACCAGCCAGTGAACTGACAGAATATAAGGGAGACCCCTTATCTGTCATCTGTGCAGTAAATGAAAATGCAGGAACACGGCTGGAGACGCATGGGATCAGAGATGAGGAATTTATCAGAGGAAAAGCGCCTATGACAAAGGAAGAGGTGCGTACGGTATCTCTTTCCAAATTGCGGCTGACTGCTGATTCTGTCTGCTATGATGTGGGCGCAGGAACAGGCTCACTGTCAATAGAGATGGCACTTCGTGCTCATCAGGGACAGGTCTGGGCAATTGAGAAAAAGGAAGATGCAGTTGAACTGATCCACCGGAATAAGTTGAAATTTGCAGCGGATAATCTGGAGATTGTGGAAGGACTTGCACCGGAGGCTCTGAAAGATCTTCCGGCACCAACCCATGCTTTTATCGGAGGCTCGTCAGGAAATCTGAAAGAGATCGTGAAGCTGCTGGTTGAAAAGAATCCTCAGGTCCGGATCGTGATCAATTGTATCACTCTTGAAACTGTGTCTGAAGCATTGGAAACAGCGAAAGAGTTTGGATTTGAAGAGAATGAGATCGTACAGCTAAGTGCGGCACGTTCAAAGGCAATCGGACGTTATCATATGATGATGGGCGAGAATCCTATTTATATTATTACACTTCAGAATCCCGGGAAATAACAAATGATGCAGATATCAGGGATTACAAATTAACAGTTAAGGAAATACAGATTAACAGTTAATAGATTGGAATGCCCTGAAATTGTTGAAAAAATATAGGACAGAAACAGAGGAGAACAGGGATGGATATTCCAAGAATACTTCTTGCAGCAGGAGCCAGCGGCAGTGGCAAAACACTGATCACCTGCGGACTTCTGCAGGCACTGGTCAATCGAAAAATGAAAGTGGCATCTTTTAAATGCGGACCGGATTATATAGATCCCATGTTTCATTCCAGAGTCATCGGGACGAAATCCCGAAATCTGGACACCTTTTTTACAGATGCCCAGACTACCCGATACCTGCTTGGGAAAAATGCAGCAGACTGTGATATTGCAGTGATGGAAGGTGTTATGGGCTATTATGACGGCGTGGGTGGAATATCCACGAAAGCAAGCGCCTATGACCTGGCAGATACCACAGATACTCCGGTCATCCTTGTGGTAAACAGCAGAGGGATGAGTATTTCCCTGGCAGCTTATATTAAAGGTTTTATGGAGTACAAAGAGAACAGTCATATCAAAGGCGTGATTTTTAACCAGATGTCCCCCATGCTTTATCCCAGAATGAAGAAGCTGGTGGAAGAACAGCTTGAGGTGGAGGTTCTTGGATATGTGCCAAAGGTAGAGGACTGCGTGATCGAGAGCCGTCATCTGGGTCTTGTGCTTCCTGAGGAGATTTCTGATCTGAAGGAACGCTTGCAGAAGCTGGCCGGAATATTGGAAGATACACTGGAAATCGACAGGATCCTTGCACTTGCCAAAAATGCAGAGGAGCTGCAAGTGCCGGAATCTCTGATACAGAAAGACAGGACATATGGATATTGTCTGCCACAGAAGCTGCGTATCGGAGTGGCAAAGGATGAAGCCTTTTGTTTCTTTTATGAAGACAATTTTCGTCTCCTTCAGGAAATGGGGGCAGAGCTGGTTGATTTCTCGCCAGTTCATGATGAACATCTTCCTGCAGATCTGGATGGGATTCTTCTCTATGGCGGCTATCCGGAATTAAATGGAGAAGCACTGGAACGCAATGCATCCATGAAAGAGGAGATTGCACAGGCAGTTAAACAGGGCATGCCATGTATGGCAGAATGCGGAGGCTTTATGTATCTTCATGAACAGATGGAGGACATGAACGGAGTGTTTCGGAAAACCTGCGGAGTGATCCCCGGAAAATGTTTCCGCACTCCCAGACTGACCAGATTTGGATATATCACATTAACCGCCGGGAAACCTGTTTTTGGCAGAAGTGCAGAGGAGATCGGCGAGATTCCGGCCCATGAATTCCACTATTTTGATTCTGAGAATTGCGGAAGTGACTTCCATGCGGCGAAGCCTTTAAGCAAAAGAGGCTGGGACTGTATACACAGCAGCAGTAATCTGCTGGCAGGATATCCTCATATCTATTATTATGGAAATCCCCAGATTCCCAGGGCTTTTCTCATGAAATGTCTGGAATATCATAATTCAAAAGAATAATGAGCCGGATTTAGAGGTGGTAAAATAGTAGTAAATTACCGAATTCCGGGCGTTTCAGAAATATTGAAACATCCGGAAGGCATCAAGGAGTTTTATAATTATGTTATATTACAGTATGCCTGCCCTTGCAGCAGGCTTCATACTTGATCTTATGATAGGAGATCCCAGATGGCTGTATCATCCGGTATGTCTGATCGGAAATCTGATCGCATTTCTGGAAAAAATACTCCGAAAGATTTTTCCGAAAACAGATAAGGGCGAACTGGCTGCAGGTACAGTGGAAGTGATCCTTGTCTGTCTGTTAAGCGGGGGAATCCCTTTTCTGATCCTGCATATTCTCTACGGAATTTCAGTATGGGCGGGATTTGCACTGGAAACCTTCTGGTGTTATCAGCTTCTGGCAACGAAATCTCTGAAAACAGAGAGCATGAAAGTTTATGACAGACTGAAAAACGGAACTTTGGATGAGGCCCGTTATGCAGTATCCATGATCGTAGGTCGTGATACCCAGTCGCTGACAGAGGAGGGGGTTACAAAGGCGGCAGTAGAGACTGTGGCAGAGAATGCTTCTGACGGTGTCATAGCACCGATGCTTTATATGGCAATCGGCGGAGTGTGGCTGATGTTTCTTTACAAGGGAATCAATACCATGGATTCCATGCTGGGATATAAGAATGATAAATATCTGTATTTTGGCCGCTGCGCTGCAAAGCTGGATGATGTGGCCAATTATATTCCAGCCAGACTTTCAGGATGGCTGATGGTGGCAGCCTCTGCATTTGTAAAAATGGATGTGAAAAATGCAGCGAAGATCTACCGCAGAGACAGAAGAAATCACGCCAGCCCCAACTCTGCACAGACAGAGGCAGCAATGGCAGGTGCGCTGGAGGTACAGCTTGCAGGCAATGCTTACTATTTCGGAAAGCTTTATGAGAAACCAACCATAGGAGATGGAATCCGCCCTGTGGAGGTGGAGGATATCAGACGTTCCAATCGCCTGCTTTATGCAACAGCAATCCTGGGGGCTGTGATATTTCTTCTGATCGGAAGCGCGGTGCGCATCTGTTTCTTTTTATAATTCCGGTAACAGTGTGCTGATAAGTTGATTTTTGTAATAATCTTGTAGGATAACAGCTTGTTGGTTCAATAGTGGATTGCTGAATAGTTATTAATATAAAACATGTATAGTAAGACAGGAGACAACTGATGACAAAACATATACATGGCGGTGATGTTTATAAATATGATCACTGTCTGGATTTCTCTGCAAACTGTAATCCGCTGGGAACACCGCAGAGTGTAAAGCAGGCGATCATAGACAGTGTAGAGGACCTGAGTGATTATCCCCGTGTAGGATGCGGACCTCTGAAAGAGGCAATCGCAGATTATGAACATACAAAAAAAGAATATCTGATCTGCGGGAATGGAGCCGCAGACCTTATTTTTTCCCTCAGCAGGGCATTGAATCCAAAGAAGGCCCTTCTTCCTGCTCCTACCTTTGCGGAGTATGAACAGGCACTGGTCAGTGTTGGCTGTGAGATCAGCAGATATTATCTGAAAGAGGAAAATGATTTCTGTATACAGAAAGATTATCCGGATGTTCTGAAAAGAGAAAAGCAGGATATTATTTTCCTGTGTAATCCCAATAATCCTACAGGGATCACCATACCTCAGGACCTTCTGGAAGAAATTCTGGAAACCTGTGCCATGCAGGGAATATTTATGGTAGTAGATGAGTGCTTCCTGGATTTTGTAAAAGATCCGGAGAAACATACGCTGAAGGGAAAACTGGAAAAATATCCGGGACTTTTTATTCTTAAGGCATTTACCAAAAGATATGCGATCCCCGGTGTGCGGCTGGGCTATGGATTCTGTTCGGACAGGGAAGTACTTGACCGGATGGAGGCAGTCACCCAGCCCTGGAATGTGTCTACCATGGCACAGCAGGCAGGAATGGCAGCACTGAAGGAATCAGAATATGTGGAAGCAGGACGGCAGATCATTTTCAGGGAATCTGCATGGATGAAGGAAAAGATGAGACAGCTTGGGCTGACGGTATATCCTTCTGAGGCAAATTATATATTCTTTTACGGATCTGAGGATCTCTTTGAAAGATGTGTTGCAAAGGGAATCCTGATCCGGGACTGCAGTAACTATCCGGGGCTGAAAAAAGGATATTATCGTGTGGCAGTGAAGCTGCATGAACAGAATGAAAAGCTGATAGAGGTACTGGAAGAAGTGCTTTCATAAGTATTTATACAGGAGAAAAGGGGAAACAAAAAATGGCAAAAGCGATTATGGTGCAGGGGACAATGTCCAATGCAGGAAAAAGCCTTCTGGCAGCAGGGCTTTGCAGGATTTTTAGACAGGATGGATACAGGGTGGCACCCTTTAAATCCCAGAATATGGCACTGAACTCTTTTATTACAGAAGAGGGGCTGGAGATGGGCAGAGCTCAGGTGATGCAGGCGGAGGCAGCCGGAATTAAGCCTTCTGTGCTGATGAACCCCATTCTTCTGAAGCCTACCAATGATGTAGGCTCCCAGGTGATCGTAAACGGAGAAGTCCTGGGAACCATGAGTGCCAGAGACTATTTTAAATATAAGAAAAAGCTGGTGCCGGATATTATGAAAGCCTATGATAAACTGGCATCAGAAAATGATATCATTGTGATCGAGGGAGCAGGAAGCCCGGCAGAGATCAATCTGAAAACAGAAGATATCGTAAATATGGGAATGGCAACGATGGCAAAGGCACCGGTACTTCTGGTGGGAGATATTGACAGAGGCGGTGTTTTCGCACAGCTGATCGGTACAGTGGAGCTTCTGGAAGAGGATGAAAGAGAGATGGTAAAGGGTCTGATCATCAACAAATTCCGCGGCGACAAGACCATCCTTGATCCGGGAGTGCAGATGCTAGAGGAGAGAAGCCATATCCCTGTAGTGGGAGTGGCTCCGTATCTGGATATTCAGGTGGAGGATGAGGACAGCCTCACAGAAAGATTTGACAGAAAACAGGAAGTGGATCTTATTGATATTGCGGTGATCCGGGTGCCAAGGATCTCCAATTTCACAGATTTTAATCCACTGGAAAGTATCCCGGGAGTTTCCCTGAGATATGTACAGCATGTCAGTGAATTGAAAAATCCGGATATGATCATCCTTCCAGGAACAAAAAATACAATGGAAGATCTGCTGTGGATGCGGGCTAATGGTCTGGAAGCTGCAGTTTTGAAGGAAGCTGCAAAGGGTAAGATCATCTTTGGAATCTGTGGCGGTTATCAGATGCTGGGTGAGACCTTAAGTGACCCTCATCATGTGGAAGCCGGAGGAACCATCAAGGGAATGGGACTGCTTCCTATGGATACTGTTTTTGCGGAAAAGAAAACCAGAACCAGAGTTTCCGGCAGATTCCTGGAACTCGAGGGAGAGCTTCAGGCACTGTCCGGTGCAGAACTGGAGGGTTACGAGATCCATATGGGAGAAACTGTGTTAAAAGGCGAGGCCGGACACAGTGTATCCATTGAAGATCAGGTGTCAGGAGAGTGTAAGGAAGACGGTGCATACCGTAAAAATGTCTGTGGAACCTATGTCCATGGAGTTTTTGACAGGGAAGATGTGGCAGAGGCTGTTGTACGTGTTCTGGGTGAAAAAAAGGGAATTGATGTATCTCAGATGACAGGAATCGATTTTGCAGCATTTAAAGAAACCCAGTATGATATCCTGGCAGCAGAACTGAGGAAGCATCTGGATATGAAGAAAATCTATGAAATTCTGGAGCAGGGAATCTGATCCGGAACAGTATGGTGAAAATCCAGATAGATCAATGAGTGATAGATGTAACTATTGTATACGGGAATTTATGGAATTTGGGAGATAAGGAATGAAAGTAGAACTGGAAAATGTAAAACCAATGGATATAGAGAAGCGCAGCTTTGAGATCATTACAGAGGAACTTGGAGATACAAAGCTGGTTCCCGGAACAGAGCTGATCGTAAAGAGATGTATTCACACAAGCGCAGACTTTGATTATGCAGAGAATCTCTGTTTCTCTGAGAATGCAGTTGAGAAAGCAATTGCTGCTATCAAAGACGGTGCCTGCATTGTGACAGATACACACATGGCAGAGTCCGGGATCAACAAGAGAGTCCTTTCCCGTTACGGCGGAGAAGTATTCTGCTTTATCTCTGACGAGGACGTAGCTGCCACAGCCAAAGCCAACGGAACCACAAGAGCTACAGCCAGCATGGATAAGGCTGCTGCCATGGGAAAGAAGCTGATCTTTGCCATCGGAAATGCCCCCACTGCGCTGGTACGTCTCTATGAACTGATTGAGGATGGCAAGCTGGATCCTGAGCTGATCATCGGTGTGCCGGTAGGCTTTGTAAATGTGGTCCAGTCCAAGGAACTGATCATGCAGGCAGACGTACCTTATATTGTAGCCAGAGGAAGAAAGGGCGGAAGCAATGTTGCCGCATGTATCTGTAATGCATTGCTTTATATGATTGATAATAACAGAGGGTATTGAGATACCAGAAAACAAAAGAAGAAGGTAAACTCCGTATTATTGTTAAGTAAGAAATGAATTGTGAAATTGTGCAGCAACTTGTTGCACAATTCAAAAATCGAAAGTGAGGAAACAAAGCCGTTTGAACGGCTTTGGATTTCCTCTATGGAAGATGCGACAATCAAGGAAGGCTTTGAAAATCTTAGCTGGAAAAGCTGAGTTAAATAATATTTTTTAACAGTTCACATGCCGGGACGAAATCTGCCACAGGCATGGAGGAGCAGGAGAGGATCAGGGTAATCTTACCGGGAGCCTCTCTCAGAAGCTGCAGGCGCAGACCATTGGTCTGTGCCTTTTTTTGAAGCTCCTGCCAGGTAAGAGTTGTGGACAGAGTCAGGGCCAGGCTGGTACCTGCGGCTCCGGTCTGGATTTGGGAATCTTTTCCAAATACTTCCCGCACAGCACTGCGGAGTGCTTTCAGCTTTACAGAATACAGACGTTTCAGCTTACGGGTCTGTGCTGCCAAGTGACCATCCCGGATAAATTGGCACAGAGCAATCTGCTCTGCCTTTGATGCTGTCTGATTATATTGGTCTGCTTTTTTTCTGTACAGTGCAGACAGCTCCGGAGGCAGGACCATAAAACTGATACGGATGGAGGGCAGCAGAAGTCTGGAAAAGGTTCCCAGATACACCACATTCTGACCGCCTGCCAGACCAAAAAGAGAAGGGGTAGGCTTCTGCAGATACACAAATTCATTTTCAAAATCATCCTCAATGACCAGACTGCCATGTGCAGCAGAGTAATTCACCAGCTCCAGGCGTCTGGAAACAGGCATAATATCACCCCATTTTGTCATATGTGCAGGAGAAACATAAATAATATCACAGTCCTTATTCCTGTAATCTACCTGAAATCCATAGTCATGAAACACAGTGCTTCCCTGTATAAAGGAAGGATTGGGAAAAGAAACAGTCTGGCGTTGCTCAAGGAGCGGGCAGAGGATGTGCAAAAGACTCTGAATACCTGCACCGATCACAATATCCTCCCCACTGCACATCACGTTTCTGCGTTCTCTCACATAATCGGCAAGTGTATCTCTCAGATCTGCCTCACCCTGAGGCTCTCCGTAAGACAGTAATCGTTCATCCTGGCGAAGAGCGCTTTTGATATAACGTCTCCACAGGTCAAAACGGAAACTCTCCCGATCTACTCCTGAAGAGGCAAAATCAAACCTGCAGGGTGTCTGGGTCTGTTTCTCTGTTTTTCTGACAGATGTGTGTTGTCTGTCAGCAATATCTGTCACATAATATCCGCTCTGGGCTTTGGAAATAATATATCCCTCCGCAGCCAGCTGCAGATAGGCATTTTCAATGGTAGTGCGGCTCAGCCTCAGTTCCTGTGAACATTTTCGGAGGGAGGGCATCCTGCTTCCGGGCGGGAGCTTTTTCTCCATGATCAGTTCCCTGTAATAGTGGAACACCTCCAGATACAGGTGCTCCTTTTTTTTATTCTTATCTAAAATCAATTCCATATGTAAAACTCCGATCCTTCAAACATGCTGATGGCATTCTTGAATTGCTATAGGGTTAAAAATAAACTGACCCTTAAAAAAACATTAAATCTGGCTATATTCATATATCCACTGTGATGCTATATTAATACAAAGCATAAAAGAAAGCAAGAGGAATAAAAAATTGAAAAAAATTGCAGTAATTCATGATCTGTCCGGTCTGGGGAAATGCTCTCTTACAGCAGCGATTCCTGTAATTTCCGCCATGGGAGTCCAGGCTTGTCCGCTGCCCACCGCAATATTGAGTAATCAGACAGGATATGGATCTTATTTCTGGGATGATTATACAGACCGGATGGAGCTGATCATGGACGAGTGGAAAAAAACGGGATTTACACCGGATGGTGTTTATACAGGATTTCTGGGAGATGCCAGACAGGTGGATCTGATCCTGAAATTTGTAGATATGTTCTGCACAGAGGGAACACATATCCTGGTTGATCCGGTTATGGGAGACAGAGGGGAAACATACAAAACCTATTCAGAGACTCTCTGTGAAAAAATGCGGACTCTGGTCAGAGAAGCTACAGTGATTACGCCGAACCTGACAGAGGCACTTCTTCTTCTGTATGGAGAAGAGGGGATGAAAGAAAGAATGAAAGCACTTTCTGATATGGAAGAAACACAGTTGCTTAAGGAAATTGAAAAATCTGGAAGAGATTTGACTCAGCGTTTTGGGCTGGAAGCAATTGTGATCACAGGAGTAGAGGTGTCCGGCAGTGACGGCAGAGCACGAATGGGAAATCTGGTTCTGGAGAAAGAAAAAGCAGACTGGTGTTTTTCTGTAAAAGAGGGCGGCAGTTATTCCGGAACAGGAGATCTTCTGGCATCTGTACTGAGTGCGGGAATGGTGAGAGGGATTCCCATGAAAGCATGTGTGGAGAAGGCTGTTGAATTTCTGGGAGGAGCTATTCACGATGCAGTGGAAGAAGGAACTGACAGAAATGACGGAGTCTGCTTTGAAAAATATCTGGGGATACTGACACAGATATAAAACAGGAAATCATAGATACCAAATGCCGGATAGTTAAGTAAAATATATAACAGGAGGGACCATATTATGTCTGAATTAACAGCAAAAGAAAACATCAAAACAGCCGATACAGTGAAAAGGATCACAGCCACAGCGGTAATGGCAGCATTGACTACTTTAATGACAGCTTATATCTTCCACATTCCGGTAGGGGTGAACGGAGGATATGTACATCTGGGCGATACTATGATCTATCTGGCAGCAGCATTTCTGCCACTACCTTACGCATGTGCGGCAGGAGCGATCGGAGGTGGCCTGGCAGATCTTCTAACAGCACCTGTATGGGCGCCTGCAACCATAATTATCAAAATGCTGATCTGTCTTCCGTTTTCTTCTAAAGGAACAAAGCTGGTCACAAAGAGAAATGTAGTTGCATTATTCCTTGCATTCGCCATCTCAGCAACAGGATACTATATTGCAGAAGGAATTATGTTTGGATTTACAGCATCCTTCTTTACTTCTGTCAGCGGAAGTATTGTACAGTCAGGTGGAAGTGCTATTATGTTTGTGATCATCGGTACTGCACTTGATAAAATCGGATTTAAGAGGAATATTGCGAAATAATACGAAAAATAAAATAACTGAGTTTAAAATGAGGAAAATATAAAATGACAACAGATATCATATACAGATATAAAAATCAGGTGTATTTTAACATTACCAATAAATGTCCATGCAGATGCACCTTCTGCATCCGAAATACAGAGGATGCCATCGGTGAGGCATCCAATCTCTGGTTTGAACAGGAACCTGCATTGGAAGAGATTTACAAAGCCATTGATGAGTTTGATTTTTCAGACTGTAATGAAGTGGTCTTCTGCGGATACGGAGAACCGACCATGGCTCTTGAGAACCTCATAGCAGTAAGCAAATATATCAGGGAAAGATACCCATTCCGGATCAGGCTGAATACCAACGGATTATCTGATCTGATCCACAAACGTTCTACTGCAAAAGAAATCTGTCAGGCTGTAGACAGTATATCCATCAGCCTGAATATGCCGGATGCAGCTTCCTACAATGAAGTAGTCCGTCCAGCATACGGCGAGAAGTCCTTTGACGCCATGCTGAAATTTGCAAGAGACTGCAAGCAGTATCTTGATGATGTACGCTTCACAGTTGTAGATGTGATCGGCGAGGAAAAAGTAGAGCAGAGCAGAATCCTGGCTGCTCAGAATGGGATTCCGTTAAGAGTAAGAAAATATTCACCGTGATACAGAATAGAAAAGTTCTGTTTTTGCTTTTAAATTTGTCTGAAAACTACAGCAGTCATGCACCTTACCGTGCGTGGCTGCTTATTTTTTATGTTATAGGAAATTATTCCGTAATGTTCCTATAACATAAAAAGCCTTCCGGGCAGGATGAAGTCCCCTTCTTCGAAAATTGCAAAAAGTAATAAGTAATAAGCAATAAGAGAGTGCACTTGACATATGATATTCTTTATACTATATTATATTTAACAATTAGGTTAAATGTTAAATGAAAGGCTGTGATGAACTTTTGGGATTACAGGATACTTTGAAAGCACTGGCAGATCCAATACGACGTGAGATTCTAAATTTGTTAAAGGGCGGACGGCTTTCAGCAGGAGAGATATGTGAACATTTTTCAGTGACGGGGGCGTCTATATCCAGACATCTGGCAATATTAAAGGATGCTGATCTGATCAGGAGCAAAAGGGAAGGAAAATTTATTTATTACGAACTAAATACTTCTGTATTGGAGGATGTTATGTTGTGGATCACAGACTTAAAGGGGGTATCGGATTATGAAGGAAATGATTAAAAAATATAAAGGTACATTGATCTGTTCTGTACTGGTAATGCTTGCAGGAATTTTGGTGGGTTTTACGATGGCGCAGAGCATATGGATAAACGTGTTTTTTGTAGTGACAGATTGTATACTGGTGACAATCATCTTTTATGACAACAGGAACAGACAGCAGAGCAGCAAGGTTATAGGGATGGTCATATGGATGATACCTGTTACCGCGTTAATCTATAATGGTATGGCAAGACTGATCAGTATGGATGCGGATAGTGAGAATCTGTTTATGGCAGTAATTTACTTTGGAACAGGATTACTGTTTATGATCATAGGAAATTATTTGCCAAAGGTGAAACAGAATAACACCATAGGAATCAGGGTTGTATGGACATTGCAGGATGAAGAAAACTGGAGTGCAACTCATAGATTCAGTGGAAAATTATGGGTGGCATCAGGTGTCTTATGTATGTTTTGCGGCCTTTTTGGAGAAAGCATTGCTGCTTTGGTTTTGTATATTGTGAGCATTATGGCTGCTACAATTGTCAGCATTCTTTATTCTTATCTTTTTTATAAGAAAAAAATGGCAGCCGGAGAAAAATTAAAAATCCAGTATAACAAGAAGACAATCGTGATATATGTAATCGTATCAGTTTTTGTCGTAATATTTACTATATGGACTTTGTTCTGGGGTGGTATTGATATCAGTTTCCATGATAATGATTTTACTGTTGAGGCACAGGGATGGAGTGATTATACAGTGGGTTATGAGCAGATTGACAGTATCTCATACAAAGAAAATTTATTTCAAAATGGGAATGATCGCAGAACAAATGGTATGGGAAACCTGAAGTATGGTATGGGAAATTTCAGAAATGATATTTATGGAGATTATATCCGCTACACCCATGCATCCTGCCACTCATATGTAGTTATGGATATAGGCGGAAAAATATTGGTGGTAAATGGCGCAGATGACTCAGAAACAAAGAAAATCTATGACATTCTCAGAGAGAAATGCCAGATGAATTAGTGTGTATTTCACCGAATCAGAAAAAGAAGCAAAAATAACAGGCATTGCGGTTATAAATCGCGATACCTGTTATTTACAACTATAAAGATTCTTAAAAGTCGTCTCTGTTACCAGCAGAGGCGGTTTTATTTTTACAGTAACTTAGAAACATTGATCATAAAATTATTGTAGATTCCAACTGCCAGGTCTTGCTCAAATGGTACGATCATAGGGGCTGCATCATCTTCATAACGATAAATCATTGTACGCTGCTTCTCCGGATCAACGATCCAGTATTCACGGACACCAGACTCTGCATACAATGCACATTTTTTATAGTAGTCCATTCTACGGCTGGAAGGTGATACAATTTCAATAATGAAATCAGGTGCGCCTTCACATCCTCGGTCTGAGAGCTTGTTCTTATCACAAATCACACTGATATCTGGTTCAACATAGTTTTTATCATCTTTCTTAATAAAGACTGCAAAAGGAGCAGGATAAATCTCACAGGAACCATGATTGGATTCAATATAATTACCAATAATCCGGGATAGCTGACCGACCAGTTTTTGATGAATGCGTGATGGAGTACCCATCATATAAATCTGTCCATCAATCAGCTCTGCCCGCTCTCCATCAGGAAGAGCATAGATATCATCTGTTGTATAAACCTGTTCTCTGGGTAATGGCATAAGAATTCTCCCTTCTGATTCAATAGACTCTCGGAATCTCTAAGCCTTGAATTCTTCGGTTTCTGAAATTCCATTTTTATTTTTTACTACCTTTTTTCAAAAAGTACTTGACATATGTCTATGAAAATGCGGCGCTTTGCGCCTCTTGATGTAGAACTTGTTTGGAATTACCTTTTTTCTATGATAGTAATTTTATTGTATCAGATATAAGATGGAAAAGCCAATTATTTTTATGGAGAAGCTCGTTTAGGAGATTTGATTAACCGGCTGATTCAAGATCAGAGAATGGAAGAAATCCAGATGGCATCGACAGATCCTGAGAAACGAGAGCAGTTATATAAGGAATATGGGATTTAACCAAAACAAGGAAGTCCCCTGCTTCAATTCATTGGGGTACCCAATGTGGTCAACTTAAGCCTAGAATGCTGAAAATTCAACCATTCTGGGCTTATATTCTGGATTTTTATATAAATATCTTGACATATCCCCCTAAATCAATTTTACATTGTAACGGAACACCAGATGGTTATCGTCCAAGAGTTGTTCAATCAAAGCCAACGGTTCAAACCGATTTTCAATTTGAGGCAGATAATCACAAAATTGAGATTCTTTCTTTTTTTTCCATACCCAGGAAAAGTCTGTGGTACAATATGGAAGAGTATCATCACTATACAGGGATATCTTTGTGAGAATTTGTATCGGAGGAAATAGGATATGCAGTATATATTAGTTGTAGAAGATGATTATGATTTGAATCAGGCAATCTGTTATTCTTTGAAAAAGTCAGGATATGGAGTTTATGGTGTGACTTTTATGGAGAAAGGAAAACAGACTTTTATTGAGAATCAGATAGATCTAATCCTTTTGGATGTGAATCTTCCAGATGGCGAGGGATTCTCTTTTTGCCAGTGGGTAAAAAAGCAAAGAGAAGTTCCGGTCATTTACCTGACAGCCAGGGATATGGAGGAGGATGCTCTGGCAGGATACGAATCCGGAGCAGAAGATTACGTTACAAAACCATTTTCGATGAAGATTTTACTTAGAAAAATCGATGTCATTTTAAAAAGAACTGCGTCGGCCAACCATCGGATTTTTACAGATGAGAATTTATATATAGATTTGGATAATGCACGAGTGATGGTAAAAGGTCAGGAAAGTTCTGTTACACCGACAGAATACCGTCTGCTTTGTCAATTCCTTATGAACCGGGGGCAGCTCCTGACTTATGATCTGTTATTGGAACGGTTATGGGATAGTGGAGGACAGTTTGTGGACAGACACGCATTGGCAGTAAACATAAATCGCCTGAGAGGAAAGATCGAAGATGAGAATCACAGATATATTTCAAATGTATACGGGATGGGGTATCAATGGATTGGCTGATGTATATCATAATGATAATTTTATTTGCAGCAGTACTGGTATTGTTATGGAAAAATTACCGGATAAAAAAAGAAGCGAAGTTGTTTGCTGAAAAGGTGGAAGATGCTCTGGATGCTATCGTAACGGGAAAAGAATGGAACATGGAAGAAGAATTGGAGGATAGCCTCTGGGGAAGAACAGGAACACAATTAGCGAAAGCCGGGAACGTATTTCGGAAAAAAGAAGAAGACGGTTTTCGTGAGAAAGAAAGAGTAAAGGGATTGATTTCTGATATCTCCCATCAGACAAGGACACCCATTGCCAATATAAAACTATACCTGGAACTCCTTGAGGATGAGGAGTTTTCGCAAAACGGTCAGGAGTTTTTGGGAAAAATCAAAGGGCAGATGGAAAAAATTGAATTTTTAATGCAGAACATGATAAAAATGTCAAGGCTCGAAACGGGAATTCTGCAAATACATAAGGAAGACCAAAATCTATACGAAACAATCCGCCATGCAGTTGCCGATGTGGTTCCGGAGGCGGCGTTGAAGGGGATTAATCTATATGTGAACTGCGAAGAAAATATGATGATCCGTCATGACAGCAAATGGACGGAGGAAGTAATTTATAATATTCTGGACAATGCACTCAAGTATACAGAGTCTGGTGGAAAAATCCGTATTCAGGCAGAAAGACAGGAATTATTTTTTAAAATCAGTATTTCTGATACTGGAAAAGGGATTGCACCGGAAAGGCAGGCAGAAATCTTTACAAGATTTTACCGTGAGCCGGAGGTTCATGATAAACCAGGAGTTGGAATCGGACTATATCTTGCGAGAACAATCATGGAGCTTCAGAAGGGATATATAGAAGTACAGTCTGAAATAGGAAAAGGGGCGTGTTTTCGCCTGTATTTTCCAGTGAATGAACCGTAACATAATCGGCAGGGCTTGTCACAATTCTGTGATAATTAAAAATTGAGACAGGTTTGTGATTTTTGTGAGATATTCTATGAAAAGGGTAAAAAGGTCTTTTGACCCTGATATCATGAAATGTCAAAAGGGAGGCAAGCCAATGAGAGAATACATTGTAGAGACAAAGAACTTAAAGAAATACTATCAAATGGGTGCAAATACGGTAAAGGCATTGGATGGCGTAGATTTTCGTGTGAAAGATCAGGAATTCGTTGCTATTATCGGAAAAAGCGGATCCGGGAAAAGTACACTTTTGCATATGCTGGGTGGACTGGATGTGCCAACAGAAGGGGAAGTGTTGGTAGAGGGTAAGTGCCTTCTGGGGCTGAAAAAAGAACAGCTTGCCATATTCCGCAGAAGAAAGATCGGGTTTATTTTTCAGAATTATAATCTTGTCCCGGATCTTAATGTATATGAGAATGTTATTCTTCCGGTGGAACTGGATGGGAGAAAGGTTGATGTGGAGTATGTGGATGGGATACTGGAACTTTTAGGGCTGGCAGAGAAGAGGGAAGCTCTTCCTGGAACATTATCCGGTGGACAGCAGCAGAGGGCTGCGATTGCCAGGGCGCTTGCGGCGAAGCCCGCCATTATTCTGGCTGATGAACCAACGGGAAATCTGGATTCGGTTACCAGTCATGATGTACTTGGACTTTTGAAAATGGCAGCAAGACAGTTCAGTCAGACCTTGATTCTGATCACTCATGACAGAGACATTGCGCAGCTTGCAGATCGTATCGTACATATTGAGGACGGAAAGATTGTAGGAGATACCAGGAAAGGAAGTGATTCCTATGCTTAAGAATCCGAATCAGAAAGTGATTAAAAGGATGGCAAGGAATGCTTTAAAAGTAAACAGGAGAAAGACCATTACTTTGTTCCTTGCGGTTCTTCTTTCTTCCTTTTTGGTATTCACAATATTCACAGTTGGAGATTCTTATTTTAGGCTTCAGAAAATTCAAAATATCCGTATGTCAGGAGCTGAGTTTGATGCAATTATGTATGGAGTGACGGATGAACAGAGGCAAATGTGTGAGAACAACCCGGATATCGTTCTAACAGGTACGGTGGGAGTCTGTGGATGGGTAGAAAAAACAGATCAGGATTCCACACCTGATGTGGGACTGATCTGGGCAGATGATGGATATTGGACACAGATGATGGAGCCTGTCAGAGAAAAGCTGGAAGGAAGATATCCGACAGCTTTGAATGAGATAATGGTAACAAAATCCGCTTTAAAAGAATGTGGTTACGAAGATCTTGAGGTAGGCGATACCCTTGCTATGTCTTATGGAACATATGAGGGAATCTTTACAGGGACTTTTCGAATCTGTGGGATCTGGGACGGATATGGATCCAAGAAACAGTTTTATGTCTCGAAAGAATTCTATGACCAATCGGGATGGAAGCTTTCGCAGGCAGCTTCCGGTCGTTACTTTATGGATTTTAAGCAGAAAATAATGACAAAAACAGAGCAGAATGCTTTTATCGAAAGTATGAATCTTGGAAAGCAGCAGAATCTTTTCTTCATGGAAGATCTTGGCGCATCGGTTCAGATATTGGCAGGCCTTATTGGCTTGATTGCAGTTACCTGTTTGTGTGCGTATCTGCTTATTTATAATATTATGTATCTTTCCGTAGCTGGAAAAGTTCGTTATTATGGCCTGCTTCAGACGGTCGGAATGACGGAAAAGCAGATAAAAAGGATGATGAAGGAACAGATGCTTCTGATCGGATCTGCAGGGACAGTACTTGGATGTCTGTCAGGTGGGATGGTATCCTTTTTCCTGATTCCTGTTGTTGTAAAATCACTTGGAATCAAAAGTGGCTATGTTGGAGCAGATATGGTTCGTTTTCATCCGGCAGTTCTGCTGGCAACCATCTTACTGGTTGGGGTTACCATCTTTCTGGCCAGCCAAAAACCGACAAAAATGGCAGCAGATATCTCTCCAATAGAAGCGCTTGGTTATCGTCCGACCCACAAAACCGTAAAAGAAAGAAAAGCAGGAAATGGGAAAGTAATAGCAAGACTTTCCATGGAGCAGTTTACAAAGGATAAGAAAAGAACTGCGATGGTACTGTTGTCTTTGGCAGCCAGTCTGTCTGTGTACCTTTGTATTGTGACCATGCTGGACAGTCAGGCAGCAAGAACCATAGTGTCAAATTATATGGATACGGACATGGTCATTAAAAATGATACGGCATGTAAAGAAAAATCAGAAGACAGAAGAGACATTCTGGATGATTCTTTCGTGAAGTCAATCAAAGAAAATGCCGGAGTCTCTGAAGTACATTCTATGATATTTGCCGAGATTACAGTTCCATGGGAACCGGATTTTGCTGAGATGTGGATGAAAGAATTTTATGCAAAGTGGATGAGCATTCCATATAGTAAGGAAAAGCACGAGTATCAGAATCATCCTGAGAATTTTGGATCCTCTCTGATTGGAATTGATGAACAGGAATTTGATTATTTAAATAACAGTCTTACGCATCCGATAAAGAAAGAGGACTTCCTTTCGGGAAAAGTATGTATTGTTTATCGAAATGGTTTGGATCTTTCAGATGCTGACATAATAGGAAAAAATGTGACATGTGCTTTGTATGAAGATCAACAAACGACAAAATCTTTTACCATAGAAGGAGTTACGGACGAGAATTATTATACAGCACTCCTTGGATACCCACCGACGATTATAGCCAGTGATCAGGTGGTGAAAACATTTGCCAATCATCCAATTACACTAAAGACCAGCATAAAATATCACAAGGAATATGATAGAGATACAGAGCAAGAAATTCTGTCGTTATTAGAAGAAAGTGACAATGCAAAAGACTTTTCCTGGGAATCCAAAATCGAAGATGCGGATGAGATTGAAAAAGCACAGGGCAATATGCCGCAACTGGGAATCGGGATTGTGTTGATTCTGGCTTTTATCGGAATCATGAACTACATGAACACTTTTGTAGTAAATGTGCAGAGCCGGATGACGGAGCTTTCGGTTATGGAGAGTATCGGGATGACCCCGAAGCAGCTTCTTGGAATGCTGGTCAGGGAAGGAGTTCTCTATGCAGGTGGCGCATGGCTTGTTACGCTAACAGTAGGAATGGGAGTAACGTATCTTCTTTATGAATCAATGAATTATCGGGGGATTGCTTTTTCAGTGCCATTAATTCCACTTTTATTTGCAGTGGGAATCAGTTTTCTGGTTTGTACTATGGTTCCAGTGCTTACCTGGATTATTTTGGAAAAGAATGGAACTGTTGTTGAGAGGATTAAAGGAGTTGAGTGATCTGACAGGATGTGTTTCTATTAAATTTGTTAAAGGGCGGACGGCTTTCAGCAAGAGAGATATGTGAACATTTTTCGGTGACGGGGGCGTCCATATCCAGACATCTGGCAATATTAAAGGATGCTGATCTGATCAGTTCTACATCAATAAGATTATGCAATATGCTGATACGTCTTGTGTAAAAGTATTGACTGTCTTTATACAATCTTAATACGGAATCATAGACTTTTATACTATCTTTGAAAGCAATTGTATATAATAAAACGCATTATGAAGATATTGCTATAGAATCATTAGTAAGGAGTTATGATCATTTATGCCGGAAAAAATGTGTAAGAAAAAACACCTGACGTCTTTTCAGCTAATTATTCTGGGATTTGCAGGCGTGATCTTTTTGGGAAGCATTTTGCTGATGCTTCCGGTTTCTTCTTTGGAGAAAGTGCCGACGCCATTTCATGAGGCACTTTTTACAGCCACTTCGGCAGTATGCGTTACAGGACTTGTAGTAAAGGACAGCGGAAGTTACTGGTCTGTGTTCGGACAGACAGTTATTCTTGCGCTTATACAAATAGGTGGACTTGGAGTAGTAACCGTAGCGGCAGCGGTTTCGCTTCTTTCAGGGAAAAAAATATCTCTCATGCAAAGAAGTACAATGCAGGATGCAATTTCAGCACCTAAAGTTGGAGGAATCGTCAGATTGACAAGGTTCATTTTAAAGGGGACTTTTTTGATTGAAGCAGCAGGAGCTATGTTATTGTTGCCGGTTTTTGTATCGGATTATGGCTTAAAGGGAATCTGGATGGCAGCCTTTCATTCTGTTTCTGCTTTTTGTAATGCAGGATTTGACATTCTGGGAACAGCAGATAATGCTTTTCCGTCTCTGACGGGCTATTCCGGAAATATCCTTATAAATGTGGTAATTATGCTGCTGATCATCACAGGGGGAATTGGTTTTCTTACCTGGGATGATATTTATAGGAATAAAATGAATTTTAAACGTTACCGCATGCAAAGCAAGATTATTCTTATGACTACTGTATGCCTGATTATTTTTCCGGCAGTTTTTTTCTTTGCCTGTGATCTGAAAAACCTGCCTGCAGGAGAACGCCTGTTAGCTGCCATGTTTCAATCGGTAACTACAAGAACTGCCGGCTTTAATACCATAGACATTTCAGAGATGAGCGAGGCATCCAAAGCGGTTATGATACTGTTAATGCTGATCGGTGGTTCGCCGGGTTCTACAGCAGGAGGAATGAAAACAACCACTTTTACGGTACTGATTCTGAATGCAATTGCAACCTTTCGCAGTCAGGAAAATGCAGGGGCTTTTGGACGGAGACTGGAGTATCATGTGATAAAAAATGCAGCCACAATAGCCATGCTGTATTTTACATTGTTCTTTTGTGGAGGTGTTGCAATCAGCGTATACGAAGGCCTTCCCCTTTTAGATTGTTTGTATGAAGCAGCTTCAGCTGTGGGTACGGTAGGTCTGACCTTGGGAGTCACACCGGGACTTCATGTTTTTTCACAAGTTGTGCTGATCATATTGATGTATCTGGGACGTGTAGGCGGCCTGACCCTGATTTATGCAGTATTATCAGGAAGAAACAAGGGAAATGCAAAGCTTCCTCTGGAGAAAATTACAGTTGGATGAGAAGGAGAAAAGTAATATTATGAAGAATGTATTGATTATTGGACTTGGAAGATTTGGAAGACATATTGCCATGCAGCTGAATCAGCTTGGGCATGAAATTATGGCAGTTGACTGGAAGGAAGAAAGGGTGGACAAAGTGCTTCCGTTTGTGACTAACGCCCAGATCGGGGACAGTACCAATGCTGAATTTTTACAATCCCTTGGAATTGGAAACTACGATATCTGTTTTGTGACTATTGGAGGAAGCTTTCAGAATTCTCTTGAGACAACTTCCCTTCTGAAAGAACTGGGAGCAAAACTGGTAATATCCAGAGCTGAACGTGATGTCCATGAAAAATTTCTTTTGCGCAATGGTGCAGATAAGGTGGTTTATCCGGAAAAGCAGGTTGCAAAATGGGCATCTATCCGTTACACAGATGATCATATCCTTGATTATATGGAGGTGGATGCTTCCCATGCGATTTTTGAGGTAGAAGTGCCAGAGGAATGGACTGGAAAAACTGTAGGCGGACTGGATATCAGAAAGCGTTACAATATTAATATTCTGGCAGTAAAAAATGAAGGAGAATTTAATATTGCAATTTCTCCGGATACGTATTTGGAAGAGAATAGTAAATTACTGGTGCTGGGAGAATACAGAGCTCTTCAGAAGTGCTTCCACATATAGTAAAAAAGATTTTTGACCACAACACAGCCCCATGATATAATTTTCAAAACAGTAAAAAAGATGGGGGACAGGATGAATTTAAAAAATGTGAATCATCAGAAACGATCATTTACATGGTCTATGGAAAAACCGTCTGCAAAGGATTATTTTCTGACGGTATTTATATTTGTGGTATGCACCTTAATTGGTCTGTTGTTTCAGAAACTGAATTTTACGGATACGAATATTGTAACCATATATATTCTGGGGGTTTTGATTACTTCGATTGTGACAGATGGCTATCTTTGCAGTGTGGCAGGCTCTTTCTTAAGTGTATTTTTATTTTGTTTTTTTCTGACAGAACCAAGGATGTCTTTTAAAACCTATGCGGTGGGTTATCCGGTGACATTTTTCATAATGCTTATTTCATCCGTACTTACGGGAGCACTTGCAGCAAAGCTGAAAACACATGCAAAGCTGTCTACACAGCTTGCTTTTCGTACACAGATTCTGTTCGATACAGACCGTCTGCTGCAAAATGCAAAAGGGAAAACAGAGATTCTTGATGTCACCTGTACACAGCTTCTCCGTTTATTAAACCGCAATATTACAGCATATGTAGTAGAAAACGGAACTTTATCAGAGGGAAAGCTTTTTTCCGGGGAAAAAGAGGACACAGAAGATTTTTTGATACCAGAAGAGCAGCAGATAGCCAGATGGGTCTGTGAAAACAGACAGCATGCCGGTGCGTCCACACACCATTTTCCTCAGGCTAAATGTTTATATCTGGCAATCCGGAGCGGGGATAATGTTTACGGTGTGATCGGGATACCATTGCAAAAAGAAACACTGGACACTTTTGAATACAGCATCCTGTTGTCTGTAATAAATGAATGTGCGCTTGCAATGGAAAATGCGAAAAATGCATTAGAAAAAGAAAAAAATGCAGTTATGGCCAAAAATGAACAGTTGCGGGCAGATCTTCTTCGGGCGATTTCGCATGATCTTCGTACGCCGCTTTGCTCCATTTCCGGTAATGCAGATATGCTGCTTGGAAATAGCGACCGTCTGGACGAAGCTACAAAACATCAGATTTATAGCGATATCTATGATGATTCTGAATGGCTGATCGGAGTTGTGGAGAATCTGCTTTCCATTACCAGACTGAATGACGGAAGACTGAAATTTAAATTTACAGACCAGCTTCTGGATGAGGTGATTGCAGAATCCCTGAGGCATATCAGCCGGAAACATGATGATTATAAAATTGTGACAGACTGCGAAGAACTTGTTCTTGCACGTATGGATGTACGTCTTATTATGCAGGTTCTGGTAAATTTAGTTGACAATGCAATAAAATATACACCACCGGGTTCTGTGATCTGCATTCGGGGAACGAAAACAGATGGAAAAGCGCAGATAAGTGTGGAAGATAATGGCCCGGGAATTCCGGAAGAAATGAAAACACATATTTTTGAGATGTTTTATACAGGGAAAACAACAGTTGCGGATAGTCACCGAAGTCTGGGACTTGGACTGGCACTTTGCCACTCTATTATAGAAGCACATGAAGGAACCCTGGTTTTGACAGATCATGATCCTCATGGATGCAATTTTACTTTTACTTTACCCTTAAGCGAGGTGACATTAAATGAATAAAACATTAATTCTGGTGGTTGAGGATGACAGACCCATACGCAATCTGATCGTTACTACATTAAAAACACATGACTATAAATATCTGGCTGCAGAAAACGGATTTTCAGCCATTCTGGAAGCTTCGTCCCACAATCCGGATATTGTTCTTCTGGATCTGGGGCTTCCTGATATGGAAGGGGTAGAAGTGATAAAAAAAATCCGTACCTGGTCGAATATGCCGATTATTGTGATCAGCGCCAGAAGTGAGGACACAGATAAAATAGAGGCGCTGGATGCAGGAGCGGATGATTATATTACGAAACCGTTCTCTGTTGAGGAATTACTTGCGCGTATCCGTGTCACCCAGAGGAGACTTGCGGTTATGCAGAGCGGAGAGCAGATAGAAAGCTCTGTTTTTGAGAATGGTGGATTAAAGATAGACTATACGGCAGGCTGTACATATCTGAAGGGAGAGGAATTGCATCTGACACCTATAGAATATAAGCTGCTCTGCCTTTTGTCCCGCAATGTGGGAAAGGTATTGACACATACCTATATTACCCAGCAGATTTGGGGACGATGTTCGGATAATGACGTTGCTTCTCTTAGAGTTTTTATGGCAACATTGCGAAAAAAACTGGAGCCTGAGAAAAATGGAGTGCAATACATCCAGACACATATTGGCATTGGATATCGCATGCTTAGAATTGAAAAGTAATATCCTCTTTTTATAGCAATCCTCGTAAATAATGCATTTAAGAGGATTGCTATAGATTTATTTCTCATAATATAATAAGAAGGAACCCTCCCAATATTAACAGCAATGAGGAAACAACTGAAAAGATCTGGGCTCCTACACCTGGGGTGCCGCCCTGTTTGATCGCTTCATCGCGGTCAAGTTTATTTTTCATCAGATTCTTTGTGATTCCGGGTGCGGATTTGAGAGTCTGTCCGTCCTGTATGCCGATAGCAGTTACGGTTTGCCCTGTTTCGAAATCAGCAGCAGAATAATAATAACGAACATCATATTCTTTATGTGAACGTGTCGTCTGGTTCGATGGTTCTATAAAATGCTTCTGTGTATAGGTGTTATCCGGTACATATGTATAACCGGCAGATGATAATGCTGCCTTGTCGTAATCTTCCCAGGTTTTGGTCAGCATAATATCATCAATAAAATCCTGCGAAAGTGCATAATTTCCAATTTTCCCCTGGCCTGATACCGGCATGCTGCTGAAAGATGAATTCCATTCCAGAACGCCATATTTCTTTTCGTCGTCAGTCATTGCCTCCTTCTTTTTGGAAGAAGATTTTGTTAATTTCATTGTCTGTTTTGAACTTGAAATGCGGATGCTGTCAAAGTCCAGTCCAAGCTCATCATCATGTGCCGGTTCAGTCAGCTCAAATGTGCCGCATACAATGACTGTCTTTCCATCGTTTTCCGGGTCGATCGTATCTGCTGCATCAACGTAAACTGCGTCTTTCAGAGCTGCTTTTGTTTTGGGGTTATCCACAAAGATCATCTTTAAAGCAGATACAAAAAAGAATATTCCGATTATTACAAGGAGAACCCCTCCTGCTTTTTTCAATATCTTCATAAATTTCATCACCTTCCATTTCTGTTAATATTTTCTGCAAGTATCTCAATCATATTATTACATATTTTGCTTCGTTTGCCACTGTCACTTGCGATAGTAACAGGTTACATTATTTTCTGGAATTACCATAGGATTCATGCTATTATGAAAAGTAATAAGACGGATAACAATAATAAGGTATGCTTTATAAATGGAAGGGGATATAAGATGGCAGGATTAAAAAAACTTCCAATTGGAATTGAGAATTTTGAAAAATTGCGGCAGGAAGATTTCTATTATATAGATAAGACACGACTGATTGAACAGTTGCTTACAAGATGGGGTGAAGTAAACCTGTTTACCCGTCCGAGACGTTTCGGAAAATCCCTGAATATGAGTATGCTCCAGAGTTTTTTTGAGATTGGAAAAGATAAGACTCTGTTTGATGGGCTGAGGATTTCAGATAATCAGGAATTATGTGAAAAATATCAGGGAAAATTTCCGGTGGTTTCTGTCAGTCTGAAGGGAATTAATGGTGCCACATATGAGGAAGCCCGAAGATTTCTCATAAAAACAATCAATGAAGAAGCCCGCAGACTATCCGTACTTTCAGACAGCACAGAGCTTGATGAAACAGATCACGAATTACTGACACAGTTAAAGAAAAAAGAAATGACAAACGATTCTCTGGTGTACAGTATCCGTGAACTGACAGAATTGCTGGAAAAGCACTATGGCAGCAAAGTAATTGTTCTGATCGATGAGTATGACGTACCTCTGGCAAAGGCAAATGAAAATGGCTATTATGATGAAATGGTATTGCTGATCCGTAATTTATTTGAGAACGCATTAAAAACCAACAACAGTCTGAAATTCGCAGTGCTGACAGGATGCCTGCGGATTGCAAAAGAAAGCATTTTTACAGGTCTTAACAACTTTAAGGTTTATTCCATTACAGATAAGAGTTTTGATGAAACATTTGGATTTACAGATGAGGAAGTAAAGGAACTCCTCCGGTATTATGGACAGAAAAAATATTATGAGACAGTGAAAGAGTGGTATGACGGCTACCGGTTTGGAAATGTGGATGTTTATTGTCCATGGGATGTGATCAATTTCTGCAGCGATCATCTGGCAGATCCCGGGCTGGAACCGAAGAATTACTGGGCGAATACAAGTGGAAACAGTGTGATCAGTCATTTCATTGACAGTGTGGGAAAACCACAGAAGCTGACCAGAATGGAGCTGGAACAGCTGGTAAATGGAGGGATTGTCCAGAAAGAAATTAATTTTGAGCTTACCTATAAGGAATTATATTCTTCCATAGACAATCTGTGGAGCACACTTTTTATGACCGGATATCTGACACAGAGAGGGGAACCCAGTGGTAACAGATATAATCTGGTTATTCCCAACAGAGAGATCCGAAATATTATCACCAACCATATTTTGAAAATGTTCAAAGAAAATGTAAAGGACGATGGAAAAACAGTCAGCGATTTGTGTGATGCACTGCTGAACCAAAATCCGGAAAAAGTAGAGTTGATTTTTACAGAATATATGAAAAAAACGATCAGCATAAGAGATACCTTTGCCCGGAAACCAACGAAAGAAAATTTCTATCATGGATTGCTGCTTGGTATTCTGGGATTCAAAGAGAACTGGTCAGTAATGTCCAATCGGGAATCAGGAGATGGATTCGGGGATATTCTGATCCGTATAGAAGATGAAGATGTGGGAATTGTGATCGAAGTAAAATATGCAGATGACGGAAATCTTCAGGGAGAGTGCGAAAAAGCACTTCAGCAGATTATAGATATCAGATATACTGAGGCGTTAGAGCAGGAAGGGATTCATACAATCATAAAATATGGAATCGCCTGTTACAGAAAGAAATGTAAGGTGCTGATGAGAATAGACAAACAGTGAACACAGAATATTCAGACCTCATTACCGGATGCAGAACGAACGGTAATGAGGTCTTGTCACGTTATCCTTTAAAGAAGAAGCTTTTTCCGCGTTTGCAATTGACATCTTAACAGGAAATGATTATGATATGAAATGAATGAGAAATGGTGAAATACGAAGGAGAGTTAGAGTTATGAGTATTTCCATGATTGGAATTGACCATAATATGGCACCGGTGGATATTCGTGCGAAATTTGCATTTACAAAGAAAAATGCCGGTGAAGCAATGGAAAAAATAAAGAATCAAAATGGAATATATGGATGCGTGATCCTGTCCACCTGTAACCGCCTGGAGGTCTGGGCAAGTGTGGATGATGAGGTGGATGTCTGTCTTTATGACTGCCTCTGCAGGATAAAGGGAATTACTGAGGATTCTTACAGACAATATTTTGTAGAGCGTAAGGATCAGGAGGCAGTTGAGCATCTTTTTTATCTTACCAGTGGTCTGAAATCACAGATCATAGGGGAGGATCAGATCCTTACACAGGTGAAGGATGCCCTGAATCTGGCAAGAGAGAATTTTGCGGCAGATGGTGTTTTGGAGGTTCTGTTCAGAATGGCTGCCACAGCAGGAAAGAGGATTAAGACAGAGGTTCCTTTTTCCCATGGAAATCCGTCAGTGATCCATCAGGCCATCGGATTTCTGGCAGAGAAAGGGTATTCTCTCAGGGATAAGACCTGTATGGTCATCGGTAACGGTGAGATGGGTAAGGTGGCTGCTCAGGCTTTGCAGGAGGCAGGTGCAGATGTGACAGTGACCATCCGTCAGTACAGAAGCGGAGTTGTGAATATTCCGCTGGGCTGTAAGCGCATTAATTACGGTGACAGAATGGAGTATGTGCCGCAGTGTGACCTTGTAGTGAGTGCAACTGCAAGCCCGAATTTCACATTGAGAGAAGAATTATTCCAGGGAATCAGGACAAAGGATGACCTGATTCTGATCGATCTGGCAGTTCCCAGAGATATAGAGCCATCTGTTGGAAAGCTCCAGGGGGTCACACTTTATGACATGGACAGCTTCCGTATAGAGGAAGTTCCTGCAGAACTTCAGGAAAATCTGGAGGCAGCAGGCGCGATCGTAAGAGAGCAGATGGATGAATTTTTCCAATGGCTGGATGGAAGAGACCTGATCCCAAGAATTCAGGATATTAAAGATGAGGCAGTCAATGACCTGAATTTAAGGATTGCAAAGATATTAAAGAAAACACCTATGGAAGAGGATGACAGGCAGAATCTGGTCCATGCAGTGGATACGGCAGCAGGAAAAGTAGTAAATAAACTGATCTTTGGTCTGCGTGACAGTCTGAATCAGGAGATTTTCCTTGAGTGTGTGGCAGGACTGGAGAAAATATATGAAGAATAAGCCGTATTTTCCAATGTTTATAGACTTATCAGATAAGAATATCGTGGTTGTAGGCGGCGGAAACATTGCAACCCGTCGAGTGAAAACCCTTTTATCATTCACCAGAAATATCAGAGTCATTGCTCCGAAGGTCACCATGGAGATGATGGAGCTTGGCAAAGCCGGCTATGTAGAGTTGATCACACGTCCGGTGAAGCGTACAGACTTTGCGATGGCATATATGGTGATCGCAGCTACAAATGACAGAAAGTTAAATGATGAGATCCACAGGATCTGCAGGCAGGAAGGCGTTTATGTTAATGTAGCCAGCGACAGAGAACAGTGCGATTTTTATTTCCCCGGGATCTATATGGAGGATGGACTGGTGGTGGGAATCACAGCCAGCGGTCTGGATCATAAAAAAGCGCGCAGGATAAGAGAAGAAATCCAGAATGCCCTGGAGAGGGTTGCGCAGGAAGATGAGAATGAGGAGGGAAATGATGACTGAGGTGATCATTGGAAGTAGAGAGAGTAAGCTGGCCGTTCTCCAGAGTGAGATGGTAAAAAGTTACATAGAGCAGAAAAACCGTGAAAAAAATGCCGGTTCTGAAATAACAGTAAATATCCTGACTATGAAAACAACAGGAGATATTATTCTGGACCGTACCCTGGATAAGGTGGGCGGAAAAGGATTGTTTGTAAAAGAACTGGACAGGGCATTGCTAGATGGTAAAAGCAATCTGTCTGTACACAGTCTTAAGGATATGCCTATGGAGGTTCCAAAAGAGCTTCCCCTTCTGGCCTTTTCAAAGCGTGAGGATCCAAGAGATGTACTGGTGCTTCCTGAGGGAGTGGCGGAGCTGGATCCGGATAAACCTCTGGGATGTTCCAGCTTAAGGAGAACTCTTCAGTTAGAGAAGCTGTATCCTGAGATGGAGGTAAAGAGTATCCGTGGAAATCTGCAGACAAGGCTTCGCAAGCTGGATGAAGGAGAGTATTCCGGGCTGATCCTGGCAGCGGCAGGTCTGAAACGACTGGGGCTGGAAAGCAGGATCAGCAGATATTTTACACCAGATGAGATGATTCCTTCAGCAGGTCAGGGAATCCTGGCTGTGCAGGGACGCAAAGGTGAGGATTATGGGTATCTGGACGGATACTGTGACAGGGATGCCTGGATTGCAGGAACTGCAGAGCGCGCATATGTAAAATATCTGGACGGAGGATGTTCTTCGCCTGTAGCTGCATTTGCAGAGGTGGACGGAGATGAGATCTTTATCCGCGGTTTATATTACAGTGAAGCTACAGGAAAGTGGCTTACAGGTCAGATCAGAGGTGCAGCAGAGGATGGAGAGAAGCTTGGAATTGCACTTGCAAAGCAATTGAAATCTGACTGTGAGGGAAGATAAAAAAATTTATAAAAAGAAAATTCTTGTGACGCAAAAAGGAGAGGTAACATGGCAGCTGGCAAGGTTTGGCTGGTTGGTGCAGGACCGGGTGATATCGGGCTTTTTACATTAAAGGGCGCAGCGGTTCTGCAGCAGGCAGATGTGGTAGTATATGACAGTCTGGTAGGCGAAGGGGTTCTGGCAAAGATCCCGGAGCATGCCAGACTGATTAATGTAGGTAAAAGAGCAAATCACCATACAATGGTGCAGGAGGATATTAATAAGGTTCTTCTGGAAGAAGCTGAAAAAGGAAATAAAGTGGTAAGGCTTAAAGGTGGAGATCCCTTTCTCTTTGGAAGAGGCGGGGAGGAACTGGAACTTCTTTCTGAGAATGGAATCCCTTATGAGATCGTGCCCGGAGTGACATCTCCCATCTCTGTTCCTGCTTACAATGGGATTCCTGTGACACACAGGGATTTCTGTTCGTCCTTACATATTATTACAGGACATAAACGCGCAGGGCAGGAGTATGATATAGATTTTAAGGCACTGACCCGGACAAAGGGAACACTGGTGTTTCTCATGGGAATTGCAGCACTGGAGGATATCTGCAAAGGGCTTCTTGCAGGCGGAATGGATCCGAATGTGCCGGCAGCAGTTCTTCAGAAAGGAACAACAGCAGGACAGAAGCGGGTGGTTGCTACTGTAGGTACCCTCAAGGAAGAGGTGGACAGACAGGGGATAGAGACACCTGCCATTATTGTTGTGGGAAAGGTATGTTCTCTGGCTGACAAATTTGCCTGGTATGAGAAGCTTCCTCTGGCAGGCTGGAAGGTTCTGGTCACAAGACCAAGACAGCATATTTCAAAGACAGCAGATCTTCTCCGTCAGAAAGGTGCCGAGGTTCTGGAGCTGCCGTCTATCTGTACAGTACCTGTTGAGGATAATGGCAGACTGTATGAGGCATTTGAGAAACTGGATACTTATCAGTGGATCATTTTTACAAGCCCTGCAGGTGTGGAGATCTTTTTTGACGAGATGGACAGAAAAGAGATGGATGTGCGCAGCCTGGGACAGGCGAAGATCGCAGTGATCGGTGAAGGAACGAAGAAAAAGCTGAAAGAGCATCACCTGCTGGCTGATTTTGTGCCAGGTGTGTATGACGGAGATACTCTTGGAGCAGAGCTTGCAAAAGAACTTCAGGGAAATGAAAAAATTCTGATCCCAAGAGCCGAAGCCGGAAATAAAAAGCTGACAGAATTGCTGGAGCAGACAGGGGCACAGGTGGATGATATTGCAACCTACACTACTCGTTATGAGAAGAGCAGACTGATCGATGAGAAGAAAGAACTGGAGACAGGAAGTGTGGACTGTGTAGTATTTACCAGTGCATCCACTGTAAAGGGCTTTGTGGAAGGCACAAAGGGACTGGACTATACGAAGGTAAAAGCTGCCTGTATCGGAAAACAGACCAAAGCTGCAGCAGATGCTTATGGTATGCAGACCTGCATGGCAAAGAAGGCTACCATCGAAAGTCTCATAGAGCTTGTGGAAGAGATGAAACAGGAAAACTGATAACTATTCTGCAAAAAATGGAACAGTTATGAGAATTGTTGATAAAAGGAGCAAAAAGACATGGATTTAATTCAGAGACCAAGAAGATTAAGAGGCAGTGAAAATTTAAGAAAAATGGTAAGAGAGACAAGAATGGATAAGTCTTCCCTTATCTATCCCTTATTTGTAAAAGAGGGAACAGGAATCGAAGAAGAGATCCCTTCTATGGAAGGACAGTTCCGCTACAGTGTAGACCGTCTTCCTTTTGAACTGGAACGTCTGCAGAATGCAGGAGTAAACAGCATTATGCTGTTCGGTATCCCGGATCATAAGGATGAGGTGGGAAGCGGTGCGTACGACCCCAACGGAATCGTACAGAAGGCCCTGAGAGAAGCAAAGAAACAGTTCCCGGACATGTACTATATCACAGATGTATGTATGTGTGAGTACACTTCACACGGACACTGCGGAGTGCTCTGCGGTCATGATGTAAATAATGATGCAACACTGGAATTACTGGCTAAGACAGCTGTTTCCCATGTAGAGGCAGGCGCAGATATGGTAGCTCCCTCTGATATGATGGACGGACGTGTACGTGCTATCCGTGAGGCTCTTGATGCGAACGGACATTATGGAGCACCGATCATGTCCTATGCAGTAAAATATGCATCTGCTTTCTACGGACCATTCCGTGATGCAGCAGGTTCTGCACCGTCTTTTGGTGACAGAAAGAGCTACCAGATGGATTTCCATAACAGAAGAGAAGGAATGAAGGAAGCTCTTACGGATGTGGAAGAGGGCGCAGATATCATTATGGTAAAACCTGCCATGTCTTATCTGGATATGGTCTCTGAGGTATCAAAGGCTGTAAATGTGCCGGTTGCAACATACAGTGTAAGCGGTGAATATGCAATGGTGAAAGCAGCTGCAAAGATGGGATGGATCGATGAAGAACGTATTATGTGTGAGATGGCAGTCAGTGCATACCGTGCAGGTGCCCAGATCTATCTTACTTATTATGCAAAAGAACTTGCAAAATGCATGGATGAAGGGAGAATCGGCTGATGGGTTTATCAGAAGAATTATTTGACAGAGCGGTAAAGGTGATTCCGGGAGGAGTAAACAGTCCTGTACGTGCCTATGGCGCAATCGGTATTGCACCGAGATTTATCGACCGCGCAGACGGATGCCATATTTATGATGTTGATGGAAAAGAATATGTGGATTATATCGATTCCTGGGGACCTATGATTCTGGGCCATAATTTTCCGGAAGTAAAAGAAAGTGTACTGAAGGCATGTGAAAAGGGCCTCAGCTTCGGATGCGCAACTGCAATCGAAGTGGAGATGGCTGAGTTCATCTGTGACCATATTCCACATGTGGATATGGTGCGTATGGTAAATTCCGGTACAGAGGCTGTTATGAGTGCAGTCCGTGTTGCCAGAGGATTTACCGGAAAGAATAAGATTATTAAATTTGCAGGATGCTATCATGGACACAGTGATGCCATGCTGGTAAGCGCAGGCTCCGGTGTGATGACAAGCGGTGTTCCGGACAGTGCCGGTGTGCCTAAGGGATGCACAGAGGATACCATGACTGCTGTTTATAATGATCTGGACAGTGTACGTGCACTGATGGAGCAGGCTGACGGACAGACTGCTGCTGTTATCGTGGAAGCTGTAGGCGCCAATATGGGTGTGGTTCCTCCGAAAAAGGGGTTCCTGGAAGGTCTGAGAAAGCTCTGCGATGAGTACGGCGCCCTTCTGATCTTTGACGAGGTTATCACTGGTTTCCGTTTGGCTTTTGGCGGTGCTGCAGAATATTTCGGCGTGACCCCTGATCTGGTCACCTATGGTAAAATTATCGGTGCAGGTATGCCGGTAGGCGCATACGGCGGACGCAGAGAGATCATGGAACTGGTTTCCCCTGTGGGAAAGGTTTACCAAGCCGGTACTTTAAGCGGAAATCCTATTGCAATGGCAGCAGGACTGACACAGTTAAAATATCTCTATGAACACCAGGGAATTTATAAAGATCTGGAGGAAAAAGGAAAACGTCTCTATGGCGGTATGGAGAAAATCCTGGCAGAGAAAAATCTGCCTTACCATATCAATCACGTATCTTCCCTGGGAAGCCTGTTCTTTACAGAGCAGGAGGTTGTGGATTATACATCAGCCAAATCTTCAGATACAAAAGCTTTCTCTGAATATTTCAAGGGAATGCTTGCGCAGGGAATCCATATGGCTCCGTCACAGTTTGAGGCAATGTTTTTATCTGTTGCCCATACAGATGAGATCATAGACCAGACACTGGAGGCTGTCAGAAATTATTTTACCAAATAAACAGCAGAGCGCTTATCCGGTATAGAACTTAGCCCAAATTCATTCCAGATTGCCTGCGGCAATAGAATTTTGGCTTGTATGTGAACAGTAACGACAGTAACCCATGAACTGGAAAAAATACATAAAACTGAGTTCCGTAATCTTGTTCTGATTAGGAAAATGTGCTATAATCACCTTATCGTATGACATCGTCCGGCAATATCGGGACGAAAATATTATTGCTCGCTGACAGCAGACGGGAACAGAGTGAGCGATGATAAATAAACTTCAGGACAGCAGGAGGAAAAAAGCATTATGAGTGAAAAGAAATATGTAGCTTATGTGGGCTCTTATACACATGGCTCTTCCAGACAGGGAATCCATGTTTATGATGTTGATGTTGAGAATGGCACTCTTACAGAACGCAGCAGTGTTGAAGTAAGTAATGCATCCCACATGGCTGTTTCAAAGAATGGTAAGTATCTTTATTCTATCGAGGATGAGGGTGTTGCAGTATTTAAACGTGATAAAAATGGTGATCTGTCACGTATCAACAGTGTAAATATTGATGGAATGAGAGGCTGTTTCCTTTCTACAGATGTTGACGGTAAGTATCTTTATGTTGCCGGATATCATGACGGTAAGGTGACTGTTGTACATACTCATAAGGACGGCAGACTTGGAAGCCTGATGGATGGCGTATTCCATACAGGACTCGGAAGTGTTGCAGAGCGTAACTTCCGTCCCCATGTGAACTGTGTTCGTCCGACTCCGGATAATAAATATCTCTGTGCAGTAGATAACGGAATTGATCAGGTGAAGATTTACCGTGTCAACAAATTGCGCAATAAGCTGGAACTGGTAGACATCCTGAGATGTCCGAGAGAGAGCGGCCCGCGTATCATTCGTTTTAGCGATGATGGTAAGTTTGCTTATATTCTCTTTGAACTCAGTAATGAGATCAGGGCTTACAAATATGATGGAAGCGGTAAGGTTCCGGCGTTTGAACTGATCCAGACGATTGAGACAAGTGCGAAGAAGGATGTTCATGATACACATAATGCAGCGTCTGGTCTTTCTCTTGCAAATGATGGCAAGCATCTTTTCTGTACAACAGCAGGTGAGGATACAGTTTCCATGTTTGAGCGTGATGAGGAGACTGGTATGCTGACAAGGAAGTTTACACTTCCGATCAGTGGTGAATATCCGAAAGATCTGGTGCTTTTACCGGATGATAAGCATCTGGTGCTGGCTAATCATGCAAGTAATACACTGACTACTTTTACAGTGGATTATGAGAAGAATATTATTGTGATGAACGGCAAGCCGATTAAGATTACAGAGCCAAACTGTATCAGAATCTGGCCGGTTCCGGAAGAATAACAGATTCGTTACATAGAATCAGCAATATAGGCAGATAATAAAATACCTTCATTTGAAACTGAGATCAGCTCAGGATTCAAGTGAAGGTATTTTTGCGTGGATTAATTGGAATTATTTCCGATAAAAATCCCGAACCTTATCCATCTGGGAACTCATATTGACAAAGAGCGCATCCGCCAGTGTGATTGCTGCCATGGATTCTACTACAACCACTGCTCTTGGGACAATGACCGGATCATGTCGTCCATGGATTTCCAGAGAAAGAGGTTCTTTATCTTTGGTTACGGTCTGCTGCGGCTGGCTGATGGATGGGGTTGGCTTGATATGGGCACGAAGTATGATTTCACTGCCGTCACTGATTCCTCCCATGATTCCGCCTGCGTGGTTGGAGGTTTTGATGATTTCACCGTCTTTGACTGTGAATCCATCATTGTCAGTGGAACCGTTTGAGGAAGTCACTGCAATGCCGTCACCGATTTCAACAGCCTTGACTGCACCGATGGACATCAGGGCGTGGGCAAGAAGAGCACTGAGCTTGTCAAAGACAGGCTCGCCAAGTCCGGCAGGTGTTCCGGTAATACGACATTCGATCACGCCGCCTGCACTGTCCTGATTCTTCATACATTCTTCCAGATATTCACCGGCCTTCACTGCTGCCTGTGCGTCCGGCATATAAAATGCATTCTGATGGATTTCTTCTTTATTAAAAGAAGCGATTTCAACAGGTCCGATAGATCTGGTATAGGTGCAGATTGAAATGCCAAGTTCTTCTAATATTTTAGAAGCAATGGCACCTGCTGCAACTCTTCCGATGGTTTCCCGCCCTGAAGAACGTCCACCGCCTCTGTAGTCGCGGAATCCGTATTTTTGGTCAAAAGTATAGTCTGCATGTCCGGGACGATAGGAATATGCGATATTTCCGTAGTCTCTGGAGCGCTGATCTGTATTTCTTACCATCAGAGAAATTGGAGTTCCGGTGGTTTTGCCCTCAAAGACACCTGAGAGGATTTCTACCAGATCTCCCTCTTTACGGGCGGTGGTGTATCTGCTCTGGCCGGGTTTTCTTCTATCGAGGAATTTCTGAATGTCCTCTTCACAGAGAGGAAGGCCTGCCGGGCATCCGTCTATCACAGCTCCGAGAGCTTTTCCGTGGGATTCCCCCCAGGTGGTTACCTTAAATTTATTTCCAAATGATGACTGGCTCATATGATTTGTATCCTTTCCTGTTATTGTATTAGAGCGTGTCTGGAAAATCATTCCCGCAATCTGCACGCCCCACTTTGCGGGATATTTCACCTGAATTCAGTTGCTGTAGTTAGAGCGTGTTTGGAAAATCATTCCCGCAATCTGTACGCCCCCACTTTACGGGACTTTTATAAATAAATACTACTTTATTATAGCGAAGTGTAAAAGTTTTGTAAACCGAAAGCATTGGAATTGACAAAAATTCATGTTCAAATTATAATGATGTTTGAGTCTTTGTGAAAATAAAGAGTAAACGTAACTGTTCAGTAATCTTTTGCAGAAACTCTGAATAGTTGCAGATTTATTGTTACTGAGAACAGAGTAAACAGTAACAATCTATTGAGGGGAAATCGAGAAAAAGAAGGGAAGTGTGGATCGTGGTAAGGATTTTTAAGACAATCGATGGCGCTATCCATGAAATACAGGAACCACAGGAGGGCTGTTGGATTGCACTGACGAATCCTACGGCAACAGAAATTTTTGAAATTTCCGAGCAGTTTGGGATAGAGGTGGACGATTTGCGCGCACCTTTGGATGAGGAAGAGCGTTCCCGTATAGAAGTGGAGGACAATTATACCCTTATCCTTGCAGATGTACCTGCGATTGAAGAACGTAACGAGAAGGACTGGTATGTGACCATTCCTCTTGGTATTATCGTGACTCAGAAGATGATCTTTACTGTATGTCTGGAAGACACACAGGTTCTGACAAGATTTATGGAAGGCAGGGTAAGAAACTTTTTTACCTATATGAAAACCAGATTTATTCTGCAGATTTTGTACCGTAATGCCAGCATGTATCTGAGATATCTGCGTATTATAGATAAGAAGAGCGAGCAGATTGAGGAGAAACTTCATCTGTCTACAAGAAATCAGGAACTGATGGAACTTCTGGAACTGGAGAAATCACTGGTATACTTTACCACATCTCTGCGTTCCAATGAGATGGTTCTGGAGAAACTTCTGAAGGTGGAGAGTATCAAGAAATATCCGGAGGATACAGAGCTTCTGGAGGATGTTATCATTGAGAACAAGCAGGCCATTGAGATGGCTAATATTTACAGTGGTATCCTCAGCAGTATGATGGGAACTTTTGCGTCAGTTATTTCCAATAACCTGAACATTGTCATGAAGGTTCTGGCTGTTATTACCATTGTTATGAGTATTCCGACTATTGTTTTCAGTGCGTATGGTATGAACCTGAGTGCTGCGGGAATGCCGTTTTCCAGGACACCATGGGGATTTCTTATCGTTATCATCCTTTCTGTAGTGGCAAGTATCATTGCAGCGATATTTCTTTCCAGGAAGAAGTTTTTCTGATTTTGTGTCTGAACTGAGAGGCAGTTATTCGGTGCAGAATTACGCAGAGAAAGCAGATTGTGGATATCCGCTGTAACGAAAGAACGAATAGCATTTTGTGAGAAAAGGAGATTTATGAAATTTATTGACAAACTGGAACGAAAATTTGGAAATCGCGGGATTGAGAATCTTACGATTTATATTATTGTAAGTTATGTACTGGGATATGCATTGATGTATATTAATCCGGGGGCTCTTTCCATGTTGAGTTTGAATGTCTCTGAAATCCTGCATGGTCAGATATGGAGACTTGTTACATGGATTATTTATCCGCCGAGTACGTCATCTGCTTTATGGTTTATGATTGCGATATTGTTCTTTTATTATCCGATCAGTGCATCGCTGGAACGTACATGGGGATCATTCAGATTTACTGTATATATTTTATCTGGAATGATTTTTACAGTAATTTCTGCGTTTATTTTGTATTTTATCACAGGTGGAGTGTTAGATGCTTATCTGAATGGATCACAGTTTTCAACGTATTATATCAGTTTATCTATTTTTCTGGCATATGCGCTGACATATCCGGATATGAAGGTTTTACTGTACTTTGTAATCCCGATTAAGATGAAGTGGATGGCGATTGTATATGCTGCTCTTGTGGTATATGATATTGTCAGATATTTTATGGGAGGAGCATGGTTTATGGCACTGCCAATCATCGCATCCTTACTGAACTTTATCATTTTCTTCCTTGGTACAAGAAATCTTAACCGATACAATCCGAAGGAAATCCATCGCAGAAACCAGTTTAAGAGAGCAATGGGAGAAAGTAAGACCGTTCCCTTCCCGGGTGGCAGCAAGTCAGGGGAAGTGACAAAGCACAAATGTGCAGTCTGCGGCCGTACAGAGAAAGATGATCCGAATCTGGAATTCCGTTTCTGTTCTAAATGTAACGGAAACTACGAGTACTGTCAGGATCATTTATATACACATATACACAAGAAGTAAGAGGAGAAAAGATTATTATGAAAAAAGTACCATTTGTCACCCTGGATAAACTTCAGGAAATCACTGCGCAGTTTCCTACACCTTTCCATCTTTATGATGAAAAAGGTATCCGCGAGAATGCAAAGGCAGTGAAAGAAGCATTTGCATGGAATAAGGGCTTCAAAGAATTCTTTGCTGTGAAGGCAACTCCAAATCCATTTCTGATCCAGATCCTTCAGGAGTATGGCTGTGGCTGTGACTGTTCTTCCATGACAGAGCTGATGATGTCCAAAGCAATCGGATGCAAAGAGGGAGATATCATGTTTTCTTCCAATGATACACCGGAAGAAGAATTCAAATATGCAAATGAAATCGGCGGGATCATCAATCTTGATGATATCACACATATCGAGAGCGTAGAAAGAGCCGTAGGATATATTCCGAAGGTGATCAGCTGTCGTTATAATCCGGGCGGAGTGTTTAAGATCAGCAACGATATTATGGACAACCCCGGAGATGCCAAATATGGTATGACAACAGAGCAGATTTTTGAAGCATTCAAGATCCTGAAGGAAAAAGGTGCCGAGGAATTCGGTATCCATGCATTCCTTGCAAGCAATACTGTGACAAATGAGTATTATCCGATGTTGGCGAAAGAGATGTTTGAAATGGCAGTGAAACTTCAGAAGGAGACAGGCGCTCATGTGAAGTTTATCAACCTTTCCGGTGGTGTTGGAATCGCTTACAAACCAGATCAGACTCCGAATGATATCAGAGAGATCGGTGAGGGTGTCCGCAAAGTATACGAAGAAGTACTTGTTCCGGCCGGAATGGGTGATGTTGCAATCTATACAGAGATGGGACGTTTCATGATGGGACCGTATGGCTGCCTGGTAACTAAGGCAATCCATGAGAAGCATACTCATAAAGAATATATTGGTGTGGATGCGTGTGCCGTAAACCTGATGCGTCCGGCAATGTATGGCGCATACCATCATATCACTGTTATGGGAAAAGAAGACCAGCCATGTGATCATATGTATGATGTGACAGGTTCTCTCTGCGAAAACAATGATAAGTTTGCAATTGACCGCTATCTTCCGAAGGTTGATATGGGAGATCTTCTTGTGATCCATGATACAGGAGCTCATGGTTTTGCCATGGGATATAACTACAATGGTAAACTGAAATCTTCTGAGATTCTTCTCCATGAAGATGGAAGTTTCGAGATGATCCGCCGTGCCGAGACACCGAAAGATTATTTCGCAACATTTGACTGCTTCCCGATTTATGAGAAATTACTGGAAGATATGGAATAATGCTGTGATTATTCTGTAATTTACTGTCCTGTGGTATTGACGGGGCAGATATGACATAAAAACACACAAAAAGAAAGGTACTGATCTGTGCATGATGCTGGAAGGTTAGTGCCTTTCGTTTTGCATGGAGAAACAGTGATTTCAGAAGAATGTACTGTAAAAATTTTGTCTGTTCGGAGGTAGTATGATTAAATATGAATATGAAACAGGAATGTGTAAACAGCTGCATTACAATGGTCTGTGGAGTGTACAATATGAAGGTGTTCCCGGACATTTTAAAAAAGTAAAGATGGTCTGTCCCTGCATCAGAGACGAATGTGATCAGAATTGTGAAGTGTTTAAGAACATACCGGAAATAAAAGCAGCAGATCAGGAATGGCATATGAGAGATGAGAGATAGAATAATGGGAGATAAGAAAAAAGAATACAGAGACAAAAGAACAGGCATGCAGACTGTAAGGTCTGTCATATTTGCTATTGTGCTTATAATTACAGGTTTTACCAGTATAATATCTGTGGCAGATAATACTTATGCAGCAGACGAATATCGAGTGCATAAATCTGAGGTGGTTGTAAAGACCGGTGCCACTTATACAGTAAAGATCCTGAATCATGATACAAAAGTGAGTCCAAAGAAGTTTAAATGGACCAGCAGTAACTCAAAATGTGTAAAGGTTATAAATGGCAGGATATATGGTTTAAAGCCCGGACAGGCAACGATCACAGCACAGATGAGTGGACTGAAAGTAAACTGCGAGGTTTTTGTCTATAATAAAACGGAAACAGTTCTTTTTAAGAAATACAAAAAACAGGTGAAAGTAACGGCAGGAAAGACAATTATTCTGGAGCCGCAGAAGTATGGAAAAAGGCTGACTTATACTTCTTCTGATAAAACGGTGGCAACTGTATCAAAGAAAGGAAAAGTTACTGCAAAAAAGACGGGAAATGTCAAAATCACCAGTGTTTCTTATGGTACTGACAGGTATGTATCAGAGATAGAAGTGATCGTCCTGCCGGCAGCGTCAGAAACTCCGGAAATTACGCCTACACTGACGCCGGATGAACCAGCACCATCTGTGACCCCGGAGCCGACGGTAACGGTCACGCCAACTCCGAAAATCACACCTGCACCGGAAGATGAGGAAAAGTTCCGGAAACCCCTGGATGGAGTTACTCATTATATTTTGCACAGAGGTGAACAGACAGAAGCACCTGAGAATTCCGTGCCTGCCTTTGAGATGGCAGGACGCAATGGGGCGGAGTTTGTGGAGACAGATGTGAGAGAGACCGCAGATGGAGTTCTGGTTGTCTCTCATGATGATTCTTTGCTGCGGATGTGCGGGGAGGACAGGCTTATTTCAGAGATGACTTATGAGGAGATAAAGCAGTATCCGATTATAAATGGAAGAAATGCTTCGCAGTATCCGGATAATCTTATTCCTACACTGGAACAGTATATTGCATGCTGCAATAAGTACTCTGTGACGCCGGTGATTGAAATAAAGTCAATCCGTACGGAAGAAGCCATGAATTTGTTCATGCAGCTTCTGACTGAATCACAGAAAGAGCCGGTAATCATCTGTTTCCGCATAGAAACACTTGGTAAACTGCGTGAGATGGGATTTACAGGGAAATTGCAGTGGATTCGTACAGTGCGCATGAATGCTTCTATGATACAGCAGTGTAAGAAATATGATCTGGACATAAGTGCAGAGTATAAAAATATCAGTATGAATGATATCAACAATGCCCATCAGAATGGAATCCGCATATCCGTATGGCTTTGCCGGAATGAGGATATGGTAGACATTTTCAGGAAAATGGGTGCGGATTATATCACGTATGAGAAGTGGAATACAGATGAAGTAAAAATGCGTTACTGTTCACATAGCACTATCCCGCGAGGTGTTTTGGCATGAATATGCCAAAATCCCGAGACACACAAGCCAAAATTCTATTGCCGTAGGCAATCTGGAATGAATTTTGGCTAAGTTACTGAGAACGGAGTGAACAGTAACAAAAATACGACAGGATTAGCAGAAAATCAAGGTAGACATTTAGCAGAAAAATAAGTAAAATACAAGATGTAGATATAAATTGTAAGCAGAACAGTAACACAAATGTCGTAAGTATTTAACAGTTCACTATTGCTATAAGAAAGGACTGAACAGTTGTATATATTTTATATACTGCTGAAAAAGAGGAGGAGAGAGTAATGAAAAAAATAGCAGCTATGGTGCTGGCAGGTGTTCTGGCAGCAGTTCCGGTCAGTACGATCGGTGCAGCGGAATTTCAGGATGGAGCAGATACACAGAATTTCATCTGGGCAGCCGGAGAGGAAACTTCAACAGACACAGATGAAAGCAAAGGGGTAAGTGCAAATGACAGTGTCGTTGAAGGACTTGACAAACCTCTGGTTTTCTATCCCAACACTTACTATAAATTTAATGTGACCGGTGCCGGAACGCAGAATACGAATCCTGTTGAGGGAGATGTCAGATGGACGCCATTATACTGGAGTCTTTCTCTCAAACCGCAGGAAAGCGATATTCACAGGAAATGGGAAATCGGTTCTGCAAAGGGTATTTATACAAAGGTGGAACGTGCATACAATATATATGTCTTTTTCCAGAGAGAAGAATATACAGGAGGTATATGGGAGAAAAACGATATTGTACAACCTGTGAGATATCAGTTCAATGCAGCTCCGTTAACTGAACAGGGTGGAAGCTATAAGTACCTGATAGGTGGAATTGGCTATAAGATTTTAAATGAAAGAGAAGTAAGCGTTACAGGTCTTGCTGCGGAATATAATGTGATACAGATTCCGGCTACAGTTGTGATCAATGATAAAGTTTATAAAGTAACTACAATTGACAAGAATGCCTTCAGCGGGAACAAAGAAATTACAGATGTTATTTTTGGAAATAATGTAACAACGATTGGAAAATATGCGTTCAGCCAGTGCCCGAATCTGCGGAACATAAGGTTTGGCAGCAGAGTAAAAAGAATTGGCAGCAACGCATTTGCACAGTGTACAAAACTGCGAAATTTTATACTTCCTGCCAGTGTCAGACATATAGATGCCAGAGCTTTTTACCAGTGCCCGGCAGTCAAAGTGATCAGGATCAACAGTACAGCACTGAACTATGTTGGAAAAAAAGCTTTTGCGGTCAACAAAACCGTAACTATCAGACTTCCTGAGAAGCTGTTTGCCAGATATCAGAAATTGATCAAGGCAAGTAGTGTGTATTCTAAAACGAGGTTTGTGAAATATTAAAAAAAACTCAAAAATGTCCTTGCCATTTCGACAAAAACGTGATATGATAATACTCGTTTCAATGCCGGCATGTCGGAATGGCAGACGAGGCAGACTCAAAATCTGTTGTGGGCAACCACGTGTGGGTTCAAGTCCCACTGCCGGCATTAAAAAGTAAGCGAAGCCTTTGTTTGTGAAGGTTTTCGCTTTTTTTTTATTTGCCGTATTGAACAGTTCAGATAATTCTAAAATCTTTATGAAATTTATCTCGCTTTTCTTGAAAAAGAGATGAATAAGTGATATGGTACATCATAACAAAACGAAATGGAGGAAAAGCCAATGAACCTTGATAATAAAAAGCCTGGCAGAAAACCGCTTTATGTATATTATATCATTGCGGCAGTTATTATCATTCTTCTGAATGTGCTGTTACTTCCTGCAATTGAGGGACGAAAGGTACAGACGACTGATTACAGTACTTTCCTGACAGGAGTAGAGAAGGATTACGTTAAGACAGTAGAAATTCAGGATGATTATATTTATTATGTAGCAGAGAGTGACGGACAGGAGGGTTATTTCAGAACTGTCAAGATGAATGATCCTGACCTTGTAGACCGTTTGCATGATGCAAATGTCAAGTTCGGTGCAGCAGCACCACAGCAGACATCTATCTGGATCAGTCTGATCGCAGGATATGTACTGCCGATTGCCATCTTTATCCTTCTTGGAAGGTGGCTCAGCAAAAAGATGATGAGTTCCATGGGCGGAGGTCCCGGTGGGGCAATGTCATTTGGAAAGAGTAATGCGAAAGTATATGTGAAATCATCTACGGGAATCAAATTCTCAGATGTAGCGGGAGAGGACGAAGCCAAGGATCTTCTGACAGAAATCGTAGATTATCTTCATAACCCGCAGAAATACAGAGAAATCGGTGCATCTATGCCGAAAGGAGCCCTTCTTGTAGGCCCTCCGGGTACAGGTAAAACACTTCTTGCAAAAGCGGTAGCCGGTGAAGCGGAAGTTCCGTTCTTCTCCATTTCCGGTTCTGAATTCGTGGAAATGTTTGTTGGTATGGGCGCTGCCAAGGTGCGTGATCTTTTCAAACAGGCGAATGAGAAAGCTCCATGTATTGTATTTATCGATGAGATCGACACAATTGGCAAGAAACGTGATGGTGCCGGATTTACAGGCGGCAATGATGAGCGCGAGCAGACTCTGAACCAGCTGCTTACAGAGATGGATGGTTTTGACGGCTCCAAAGGTGTTGTGATCCTTGCGGCAACCAACAGACCGGATTCCCTTGATCCCGCACTTCTTCGTCCCGGACGTTTTGACAGACGTATTCCTGTTGAACTTCCGGATTTAAAAGGACGTGAGGAAATCCTTAAAGTCCATGCAAAGAAGATTAAGATCGCAGATTCCGTACGTTTTGATGAGATTGCGAAAGCTGCGGCCGGAGCTTCCGGTGCAGAACTTGCAAATATTGTCAATGAAGCAGCACTTCGTGCAGTACGTGACGGCAGAAAATTTGCCACTCAGGCAGATTTTGAGGAGAGTATTGAGGTAGTTATCGCAGGATATCAGAAGAAGAACAGAGTTCTTTCCAATAAAGAAAAACTGATAGTTGCTTATCATGAAATCGGACATGCGCTGGTTGCAGCAAAGCAGACCGAATCTGCACCGGTCCACAAGATCACTATTATTCCGCGTACATCAGGAGCACTCGGATATACCATGCAGGTGGATGACGGAGATCATTATCTGATGACAAAGGAAGAACTTGCAAATAAGATAGCGACCTTTACAGGCGGTCGTGCCGCTGAGGAACTGATCTTCCACTCTATTACAACCGGAGCATCCAATGATATCGAACAGGCGACTAAGCTTGCAAGAGCAATGATCTCCAGATATGGTATGAGTGAAGACTTCGATATGGTTGCCATGGAGAATGTGACAAATCAGTATCTGGGCGGAGACTCCAGCTTAAGCTGTTCTTTTGAGACACAGACTCTTCTGGATAAGAAGGTTGTGGAGCTTGTCAGGATGGAACACCAGAAAGCACTGAAAATCCTTCAGGACAATATCGGAAAGCTCCATGAACTTGCAAAATATCTGTATGAGCATGAGACAATTACAGGTGAGGAATTTATGAAGATCCTAAATACACCTGTACAGGTTCCCACTGTAGTGGCAGAATCTGAAAGTAATACAGAGTCTGAGAACAATGCAGAATCCGAAAACAGTACAGAAGCTGATGCAGATACATCTTCCGGGAAAGTGAATCTGCAGAAGTGATATTTTCTCAAGATATACAAGCCAAAAGTCCATTGCCGCAGGCAATCCGGAAATTTGGTTATGTCACTGAAAACTGAGTGAACAGCAATGAAAGCAGCAGAGGCGATTTGAGCTTCTGCTGCTTTTCCTTGCCAATTAACTCCGGTTCGGTTATAATTCGTAATAGTGAACGCAGCATCCTGGATGTTTTTTGGAAGAAAGAAGGGAATGAAGATGGATTGCCGAACTGCAGAAGGAATGGTGAGTAGTTATATTAAACATGATCTTCCACTAAATGAACTGGAAGAGTTTCTCGATCATGTACAGAATTGTTCTTCCTGTTATGATGAACTGGAAACATATTTTATTGTACATGAGGTAACACAGCAGCTTGATGATGACAGCAGCGATTCGGTTCTGGATTTCAAAAAACTGCTGGAACAGGATATCCGGAAATCCAGAAGATATATCCGCAAGAAGAAAGCCAGTTGGCTGATGTTTGGAGTAAGTATATGCCTTCTGATCGCTACGATTGCGGCAATATTGATTTTTGTAATGATGGAGACAAATTACATTCTATAAAAACACTGGAGGATTTTATGAGCGAAAAAATATTACTGATTGACGGACACAGTATTCTGAACAGAGCTTTTTATGGTCTGCCGGATCTTACAAATTCAGAAGGAAAACACACAGGGGCAGTATATGGTTTCCTGAATATCCTTCTTCGGACGATCGAGGAAGAGAAGCCTCAGTATCTGACAGTGGCATTTGACCTGAAGGCACCGACTTTCCGCCATAAGATGTTTGAAGCATACAAGGGAACACGTAAACCCATGCCTGAAGAACTGAGAGAGCAGGTACCGCTGATTAAAGAAATGCTTACTGCAATGGGTGTGAATGTTGTGACAAAAGAAGGCTACGAAGCGGATGATATTCTGGGAACTCTGGCCAGGAAAAGCGAAGCGGCAGGAATGGATGCGACAATCCTTTCCGGTGACAGAGATCTGCTTCAGCTTGCGACAGATAAGGTTATGATCCGTTTGCCAAAGACTGTAAGGGGCAAGACCACTATAGAGGATTATCATGCACAGCAGGTGATCGAGAAATATCAGGTGACACCTCCCCAGATCATTGAGTTAAAGGCGCTGATGGGTGACAGTGCTGACAATATTCCGGGAATCCCGGGAGTAGGTGAGAAGACTGCCACAAAGATTATTGTGGAGTATGGAAGTATTGAGAATGCTTATGAGCATCTGGAAGAGCTGAAGCCAAACAGAGCCAGGGAATCAATGAGAGAACATTATGATATGGCGCAGATGAGCAAGGCTCTGGCTACGATCTGTACGGACAGTCCCATAGAGTTTTCGTATGAAAAGGCAAAACTGGGAAATCTTTATACAAAAGAAGCTTTCCTTCTCTGCAGACAGCTGGAATTTAAGAATCTGCTTAACCGTTTTGACTCTGCGGCCGTACAGGAAGATACGCTGGAACAGGAGTTTTTCACATGTGCAGACTTGGCAGGCTGTGAAGCGCTGTTTGCGAAAGCGGAAGCAGGAAAGACAGCGGGTGTTTCTCTGGTTACAGAGAATGGCAGGGTATTTGGTGCAGGACTTGCGCTGAATGAAGAGGAAATTTATTATATTCCTGTAGAAGGGATGATCACAGAAGGTTATCTCTGCGGAAAATTGGAAGGGCTCCTTCATAAAGTATCTGAATCCAACACAGAGAATATTATGAAATCTAATACAGATGATGTGAAGAAGGATCCGGAAAATGAGATATCTGATGTCAATACAGACGGTACTCTGAAATATGATAAAAAATGTGTATGTGCATTGGATGTAAAGGCATTACTCAAGCATATAAAATCTGATGATCCGATGGCTGTATTTGATGCAGGTGTGGCTGCATATCTGCTGAATCCTCTGAAATCCTCCTATACTTACGATGATATGGCAAAGGAATATCTGAATGGTCGTATCCTGCCTGCAAGAGAGGAACTTCTTGGAAAGAAAACAGTGGAAAAAGCATGGGAGGAGAGTGCAGAGGGGCTTGCAGCATGGGCCTGCTACATGGCCTATACAGCACTTGCCTGCCGGAAACCCATGTGTGAAGCACTGCGTGATACAGGTATGTGGAATGTATATACACAGATTGAGCTTCCGCTGATCTTTACTCTTGATTCCATGGAAAAATGGGGAATCAGCGTGAAGAGTGAAGAACTGAAAAGCTACGGTGAGAAACTAAGTGTACGTATTGGAGAACTGGAGAAGCAGATCTGGCAGCAGGCAGGGGAAGAGTTTAATATCAATTCTCCGAAACAGATGGGAGTGATCCTGTTTGAAAAGCTTGGCCTTAAGGGTGGAAAGAAAACAAAGACAGGTTATTCCACAGCGGCAGATATTTTGGAAAAGCTTGCACCGGAGTATCCCATTGTAAAGGATATTCTGGAGTACCGTCAGCTTGCGAAACTGAAATCTACTTATGCAGACGGGCTTGTTGGTGAGATCGCAGAGGACGGCAGGATTCATTCTACTTTTAACCAGACAATTACAGCAACAGGAAGGATCAGCAGCACAGAGCCGAATCTTCAGAATATCCCTGTAAGAATGGAGCTTGGAAGACTGATCCGTAAGGTATTTGTTCCGGAAGAGGGATATGTATTTCTGGATGCGGACTATTCCCAGATCGAGCTTCGCGTTCTGGCGCATATGTCAGGGGATGAGAAACTGATCCAGGCATATAAAGAAGCCCAGGATATCCACAGACATACAGCATCAGAGGTATTCCATGTGCCCTTTGATGAGGTGACAGATCTGCAGAGGAGAAATGCCAAGGCAGTAAATTTTGGAATCGTTTATGGGATCAGTTCCTTTGGGCTCAGCCAGGATTTAAGTATCACACGAAAAGAAGCAGCAGAATATATTGAAAGATATTTTGAAACTTATCCAAAGATCAAAGGATTTCTTGACGGACTGGTGGAAGAGGGAAAAGAAAAAGGATATGTGACTACCATGTTTGGCAGACGCAGGCCGATCCCGGAACTGAAATCCGGTAATTTTATGCAGAGGTCTTTTGGGGAGCGAGTAGCCATGAACTCTCCAATACAGGGAACTGCGGCGGATATCATTAAAATTGCAATGAACCGTGTGTACAGACGATTAAAGGATGAGAATCTTAAATCCCGTCTTGTACTTCAGGTACACGATGAACTTCTGATAGAGACCTGTAAAGAGGAAATCCCGCAGGTTTCTGCTATTCTTGAAGAAGAGATGAAAGGTGCTGCAAAGCTTTCCGTAGAACTGGAAGTCGATATGCATCAGGGTAATAACTGGTATGAGGCGAAGTGATGATGATAACAATAGGAATTACCGGCGGAGTGGGTGCCGGAAAAAGTACCGTGCTTGATTTTCTTGAAGAAAAGTATCAGGCATATGTGATGAAAGCAGATGAGATCGGGCATCTGGTGATGGAGCCGGGGCAGTCCTGTTATGAACCGGTGATTGCACTATTTGGAAGACAAATCATAAAAAATGATAAAACTATTGACCGCAGACAGGTTTCGGATGTAGTATTTTCACATCCAGAGCTTCTGGAGAAATTAAACCAGATCATCCATCCGGCTGTGAAACAGTACATCAGAGAGCAGTTAGCTGTAAAGAAACAGCAGGGACAGAAGATATGTGTGGTGGAAGCTGCACTCCTTCTGGAAGATCATTATCAGGAGTTTTGCGATACGATATGGTATATTCATACGGATGAAGAGATCCGTATCAGGAGACTGATGGAGAACCGCGGTTATACAAGAGAGAAATCAGTCAGTATCATTGCCAGTCAGGCACCGGAGACTTTTTTTCGGGAAAATGCAGACTATGTTGTGGTAAATAACGGAGATTTTGCACAGACCAGACGGCAGATTGAGGAAGGAATCAGAAAATATGAGACTTTGTAGCATTGCCAGCGGAAGCAGCGGAAACTGTATTTATGTGGGCTCAGATAATACCCATCTTCTGGTGGATGTAGGCATCAGCGGAAAAAGAGTAGAACAGGGATTGAATTCTCTGGAATTGACAGGAAAAGATATTGATGGTATCTTGATTACACATGAACATTCGGATCATATCAAAGGTCTGGGCGTGATCGCAAGGAAACATCAGATACCGGTTTATGCGACAGAAGGAACTGTGGAAGCTTTATCTCACATGAATCTTGGAAAAATGCCGGAAGGGATTTTTCGTGAGATACACGAAGATGAGCCTTTTGAGATTAATGATCTGACAGTGAATCCTTTTACGATCCCTCATGATGCTGCACAGCCCGTAGGATACCGGGTAGAGTGTGGAGAGCATTCTGTGGGGATTGCTACAGACCTTGGAAAATATAATGAGTACATAGTCGGTAATCTGCAGAATCTGGATGCGCTTCTTCTGGAAGCAAATCATGACATCCGTATGCTGCAGGTTGGAAAATATCCCTATTATCTGAAACAGAGAATCCTTGGAGACAGGGGACATCTTTCCAATGAGAATGCAGGCAGGCTTTTATGCAGGCTGCTGCATGACAATATGAAAGGGATTTTCCTTGGACATCTGAGCAGGGAAAATAACTATGAGGAACTGGCATATGAAACCGTCTGTTCAGAAGTAACCTTAGGTGACAACCCTTATAAGTCGCGTGATTTCAGAATTCAGGTGGCACAGAGGGATTGCATATCAGAAGTAATTACAGTGTAGAAAGGACAAAGAACTTATGAAAAAGACAATCATCACAGTAGTAGGAAACGATACCGTAGGAATTATTGCAAAGGTTTGTACTTATCTTGCAGACAATAATGTAAACATTCTTGATATCTCCCAGACCATCGTACAGGGATATTTCAACATGATGATGGTAACAGATGCCAGCAAATGTGAGAAAGACAACGGAGTTCTTGCCAAAGAACTGGAAGCCCTTGGAGATAAGATCGGTGTAGTGATCCGCTGCCAGCATGAAGATATCTTCAATGTAATGCACAGAATCTGAGAAAATCTAAGCAGGTAAGCCACTGAGGGACTTTCCTGTATCAGATTGCCTGAAAAATGCTGAGAGAACATACAAGGGAGAAAAACAAAATGATCAATATTTTTGAAGTAAATGAAACGAATAAAATGATCGAGCAGGAGAATCTGGATGTGCGTACCATTACTATGGGTATCAGCCTTCTGGACTGTATTGACAGTGATCTTGCTGTTTTAAATGAGAAAATCTATAAAAAGATCACAACCTGTGCAAAGGATCTGGTATCTACAGGTGAGGCTATTTCCGGTGAATATGGAATTCCGATCGTAAATAAAAGAATTTCCGTAACTCCGATCGCATTGATTGGCGGAGCTGCATGTAAGACAAAGGAAGATTTTGTAACTATTGCAGAAACTCTGGATAAGGCTGCCAAGGTGGTAGGCGTAAACTTTATCGGCGGTTATTCTGCACTGGTAAGCAAGGGAATGACTCCTGCTGAGAGACTTCTGATCGAATCTATCCCACAGGCTATGGCGAAGACAGAGCGTGTCTGCAGTTCTGTAAATGTTGGATCTACACGTACAGGTATCAATATGGATGCTGTTAAGCTGATGGGTGAGATCGTTCTGGAAACAGCGAAAGCTACCAAAGATCAGGATTCCCTGGGATGTGCGAAGCTGGTTGTATTCTGTAATGCACCGGATGATAACCCGTTTATGGCAGGTGCTTTCCATGGTGTGACAGAAGCAGACACTATCATTAACGTTGGTGTCAGCGGACCTGGCGTTGTTAAGACTGCGCTGGAACAGGTAAGAGGTAAGGATTTTGAAACTCTTTGTGAGATGATCAAGCGTACTGCCTTCAAGGTAACACGTGTTGGTCAGCTGGTAGCACAGGAGGCTTCCAGACGTCTTGGTGTTAAGTTTGGTATCGTGGATCTGTCTCTGGCTCCTACTCCTGCAATTGGTGACAGTGTTGCTGAGATCCTTGAGGAGATTGGTCTGGAGCATGCAGGTGCACCGGGCACAACAGCAGCGCTTGCTCTGTTAAATGACCAGGTTAAGAAGGGTGGAGTTATGGCTTCTACAGCAGTTGGTGGTTTGAGTGGTGCATTTATTCCGGTCAGCGAGGATCAGGGTATGATCGATGCGGTGAATGCAGGGGCACTGACTCTTGAGAAGCTGGAAGCTATGACTTGTGTATGTTCTGTAGGTCTTGATATGATTGCAATTCCCGGAGATACGAAGGCTTCTACGATTGCAGGTATTATTGCGGATGAGTCTGCAATTGGTATGGTGAACCAGAAGACTACGGCGGTTCGTCTGATCCCGGTAATTGGTAAGGGGGTTGGCGAAGTGGTTGAGTTCGGTGGACTGCTTGGTTATGCACCGATCATGCCGGTGAACCAGTTCTCCTGTGATGCGTTTGTGCAGCGTGGCGGAAGGATTCCGGCACCGATCCATAGCTTTAAAAACTGATAAAAAAGGCCAGAAACTTCGGAAAAGGGGAGTTTCTGGCTCTTTTTATGTTCAAGAGGGACGCGGAGCGGAAAATATTTTGTCTGGGGTGCGGTTTCGGAGCCTAAGATATTCTAAGTTTCCATAAATCTGCTAAAAGCATGAGCCGTCTTGTCAAACTCGCTCCGTTGCAAACTTCGCTCAGACAGTGAGGCAGCCAGCTCATAACGCAGATTTCTGAAAACTAAGAATATCTAAGACTCCTGCAAATGCACCCCAGACAAAATATTTTCCGCCCCGCTGGTAGCTGGTTTTAAGCTATAATGGACTGGATTGTTTGTATTATTTTATGGAATTACTATAAATAAAAGAAATGTCCTGCTTTAAAGGGATTCCAGTATATGCAGAAGTCGGGTGTTGTCCTGGGGGTGCATGATGCAGAAGCGGATGTATTCGCCGTCTAGGCATTCGAAGGAGGAGCAGTCACGGATCATGAGACCCTGACGGATGCAGGCGTCGAAGACGTCCCGGGAGGTCAGGCCGGGCTTCTGGATTTTCAGGAGGAGAAAGTTGGCGTAGGCTGGGTAGGTTTTGTAAGTGGAGATATTCTCCAGTGCTTTGAGCAGGCGGGTGCGTTCTGAGAGAATGAGGTCCCGGGTCTGGCGGATGTAGGTTTTATCCTGGAGCATCAGCTCGCCGGCCAGAGCTCCCAGACTGTTGAGAGACCATGGTACCTGTTTTTCTTTCATTTTTTTGAGAAATTCCAGGTTCCCGGTGATTCCGTAGCCAAGACGCATACCTGGGGCTGCGTAGAATTTTGATACGCCGCGCAGAATCATAAGGTTCGTGAATTCTCTGGTAAGGCTGACAGCAGTGATCTCATTGATATCCGGGGCAAATTCTACATAAGTTTCGTCGATCATCACGAAAATGTTCCGCTCATTGCAGAAGGAAACGATTCTGCGCAGGTCATTTATACTAATTGCAGATGAGGTAGGATTATTTGGGTTGCAGAGGATGAGAAAATCGTATTTTCCATCCAGAGTCCGGCAAAAGTCATCTACATCGAGAACAAAGTTATCCTCTTCGCGCAGGTGGTAGTATTCCTGAGTGCTTCCGGAGAAGGAGAGTTCCCTGGAGTATTCTGAATAGGTCGGACCCAGGATAAGGGTATGCTTTGGATTTCGTTCCTGGATCAGCAGTGCGATCAGTTCGCTGGAACCATTTCCCGGCAGGATGAATTCAGCAGGAATATTACAATATTCTGAAATTGTGCTGCGAAGTGAAGTATAATCTCTGTCTGGATAAGAAGACAGGATATCCAGCCGTCCTGCAAGTTGTTCCTTTACATGCTCGGAAAGCCCCAGTGGATTTACATTAGCCCCAAACTTCACAATTTCCTCCGGCTTAAGCTGATAGACCTCACATATTTTCTCAATATCACTCCCATGAAAAACCATTTTTGCTGTTGACATATAATATCCCTCATTTCTATATAAATAATCTATTTAAACTTAAAATTACCACATAGCAGATTGCAGATCTTTTCTGAACATTATTTTAACACTTATCATATCGTTCTGTAAACATCACTGTTTACATGTTGCTATCCTGAAATATACAGATCCCAATATCATTGCAGCAGGCATTTGACAGAAGGCAAGTCCCCACTCACTGCTTATTGCTTTTCGCACCCACCGCAGGGGATTTACTTGATTCGATTAAATAAGTCTCCTGCGGTGGTGCAGAAAGCAAGCAATTCAGCATGCTGTCGAAAAGGAAATATATGTTAATCCGCCAGTATACAGCGAAGGAATGGGAAGGGATTTCGGGCGCATTTGAGGGTTCATAGTAATTCTTGGTATTTGGGAAGCTGCGTTATTCAAAAAAATCTCACTGTCTGAGCGAAGCGAGTTTGAGATTTTTTTGAATGCTTTTAGCAGCTTCCCAAATGCCTTAGAATTACATGGTTCCGAAACTAAGCCCGAAATCCCTTCCCATTCCTTCGCGTCCCTTTTGAAAAAATTAATGGAAAAAAATAAAAAATAAACCTCTTGACATATCTGCATTAGCGTGGTAAAGTAAACACATCAAAACCGATGAGAAAGAAGAGTAAACAACCAAGAATCATTCCAGAGAACGGCAATTGGTGGGAAGCCGTATGAAACTGATTGTTGAATGGCCTTTCGAGGGCGGCCCGAAATCTTGATAAGTGTGAGAGTAGGCACCGACGGGAACCGAACCCGTTATAAATCAGGAGTGTATGTTTGTACATGAGAAAGTGGACAATTCGTCAATTTGAGTGGTACCGCGATAATAAGATTCTTATTACCGTCTCAAGCAACAGATAGCTTGTGGCGGATTTTTTTATATATAAAGAGAATCTGTTATATGGCACCCCCTTGTAATGCAGGAAAATCTGCTGATGGCAGGTGGGTATCACAGCAGTTGACACATCCGGGAAAAAGAGGAATCCGGGGAGTTCTTTCTCACAGACAGTAACAAGGGATTGGCAAACATCCCTGAGACTATGGCAGTTAAAAAACCATGAACTGCTAAATAAGATGTAGAGAGAGGAAAAAAGACTATGAAAAAAAGAGTATTAGCAATCGCAGCAACAGCAATGGCAACTATGATGATGGCATCACCGGTTATGGCACAGGATTTCAAGATCGGTATCTGCAATTATGTAGATGACGCTTCCTTGAATCAGATCGTAGACAACATCCAGTCCCGTCTGGAAGAAATCGGCAAGGAAAAAGACGTAAATTTTGATGTGTCCTATGATAACTGTAATGCAGATGCCAATGTTATGGAACAGATCATTTCTGATTTTCAGGCTGATAATGTAGATTTGATGGTAGGTATTGCAACACCTGTAGCAATGCGTATGCAGTCCGCAACAGAAGGAACCGATACACCGGTTGTATTTTCCGCAGTGTCTGATCCTGTAGGAAGCGGTCTTGTAGAGGATCTGGATGCACCTGGAGCAAACATTACAGGTACAAGCGATTATCTGGATACAGCATCCATCATGAAACTGATCCAGGCAGTGAACCCGGATGTAAAGAAAATCGGACTTTTATACGATATCGGACAGGATTCTTCTACAACAGCCATCCAGGAAGCCAAGGATTATCTGGATAAAGAAGGCATCGAATATGTAGAGCGTACAGGTACCACAACAGATGAGGTACAGCTTGCAGCAGATGCACTGGTGGCAGATGGCGTAGATGCAGTATTCACACCAACTGACAACACAATTATGACAGCAGAGCTTTCTATCTATGAGAAATTCATTGATGCAGGTATCCCACAGTATACAGGAGCTGACTCCTTTGCACTAAACGGTGCATTTGTCGGATATGGTGTTGATTATGCAAACCTTGGACAGAAGACAGCAGATATGATCGCAGACATCCTTATGAATGATGCAGATCCTGCAACAACATCTGTTGAAACTTTTGATAATGGTACTGCAACAGTAAACACAGAAACCTGCGAGGGACTTGGACTTGATCTTGAAACTGTTAAAAAAGATTTCGAGCCGTTATGCACACAGGTAAATGAGATCGTTACAGCAGAGAGCTTTGATGATGTAGAGAAATAATAAGGATATTCGGACAGCATTTTGAATAAATTCAGAATAAGTTCTGGGTTTACGGAATCCATTGTGCCGGTTGAAAAGACTGATATATTTTCTGGATTAAAATGAACAGCAGCAGATATTTTCTGTTGCTGTTCATTGAATGTAATAAAATAAATACAAATTGGAGGAAATCATCGTGACTATTGCGACTATACTCTCTCTTGGAGAGACCGCACTGAAACTTGGCCTGATCTGTTCATTGACAGTTCTTGCCCTGTTTCTCAGTTATTCCATGCTGAATGTCTGTGACCTTTCCACTGATGGCTGTTTCACACTGGGAGCAGCAGTGGGAGCAGCAGTGGCAGTCAGCGGACATCCTTTTTTATCAATTTTTGCAGCTATGGCTGCAGGTATATGCTCGGGCTTTGTGACAGCCATACTTCAGACAAAGCTGGGCGTTGACAGCCTTCTTGCAGGAATTATTGTTAATACGGCTCTTTATTCTGTGAATATTGCAGTGATGGGAGGTTCCTCCCTGATCAATATGAACAGAACAGAGACGGTATTTTCCATGATGAAAGAAACATTGAAAAGTACACCGCTGAAAGGAAGAGGAGATATTGTAGTTGCTTTCATTGCAGTAGCCATTGTGATTGTCTTCCTTGTATTTTTCTTAAGGACAAGACTTGGCCTGGCAATCAGGGCAACAGGAAATAATGCAGATATGGTAAAATCCTCATCTATTAATCCGGTATTTACTACGATTGTAGGTCTCTGTGTTGCCAACTCCTTCACAGCACTTTCCGGATGTCTTCTGTCTCAGTCACAGAAATCTGTAGATATCAATATCGGACAGGGAATGGTTACCATCGCGCTGGCTTCCCTGCTGATCGGTGGTACGATTCTTGGCAGAGGTGGAATTTTCGTGAGAGCTGTTGGCATGGTACTTGGATCTTTTATTTTCCGTCTGGTATATACCGTCGCACTGAGATTCAATATGCCGGCATTTATGCTGAAACTGGTATCTTCTGTGATCGTTGTGCTGGCTATTTCAGGTCCATATTTGAAAAAACAGTGGCCGCAGATTAAGAGAAGAATGACTCACAGGAAGGGAGTACAGTGATTTATGCTGAAGATTGAACATATTTCCAAGACTTTTAATCCGGGTACGGTAAACGAGAAACAGGCCATCAGAGATTTATCCCTGAATCTGGAGAAGGGCGATTTTGCAACGATCATCGGTTCCAATGGAGCTGGTAAATCCACTCTGTTTAATGCGATCTGTGGAGATTTTCTTACAGATTCCGGTGTGATCATGTTGGATGGACAGGACATTACTTTTATGCCCCAGCATGTACGTGCAAAGACCATCGGTCGCCTGTATCAGGATCCTATGAGGGGAACTGCACCTGGAATGACTATAGAAGAGAATCTGGCACTTGCAGCAGGGAAAGGAGGATGGCTTTCCCATGTGTCCAGACAGGAGAAAGAACGATTCCATGAAGAACTGAAGCTTTTGGATATCGGACTTGAGAAGCGTATGACTCAGCCGGTAGGACTTCTTTCCGGCGGACAGAGACAGGCGCTGACACTTCTCATGGCAACCATGAATCCGCCCAAGCTTCTGCTTCTGGATGAGCATACAGCAGCCCTTGACCCGGGCACAGCAGAGAAGGTACTGAATCTTACGAAACGAATTGTAGAGGAACATCAGCTTACCTGTCTGATGATCACCCACAATATGCAGTCGGCCCTTGATCTGGGAAATCGTATTCTGATGATGGATTCCGGAGATATTGTGCTGGATATCCATGAAGAAGAAAAGAAAGGCCTGACAGTGGAAGGTCTTCTGGAGAAGTTTAAGACAGGTGCCGGTAAGATGCTGGATAATGACCGTATTCTTCTTTCCGGAGAAAAGTAATTATAAAAATAACATATAATTGTAAATGAAAGAACCATTATATACAGAAGTTATAGTTGTTGCCTGAAGCATACAGCCATGTTTTCTGATATAATGGTTCTTTTTGTCTGGTAGCGACTCTATTGCCTGCTGTAATCTACAGAAGGCTCCTGCTCTGGTTTGAGTGTGATAAGCTTGCTTCCGACCACTGCTGCAATGAAAATCCAGATAAACATTTTAACCGGGAAGCAGAGGAAGAGAAGCATAGTTACTGCCAGTGGCTTTTTCATAATTCCACCCAGAAGTGACGCAGTAACGATTGCAGCTCCAAATACCACATGTCCCCCGTCTGGCCCGCAGGTCAGCATTGCCACGCCGTATCCCATACATACTCCGGCAAAGATGACAGGGAAGAAATGCCCTCCCTTTAAACCGAACTGAATACACAGATTTGTCAGCAGGAGCTTAAAAAATGCAATGCCAATAAGTGCCAGCGGCAGATAAGAGGTATAGGTTTTCATAAGTGTTCCCATCTGCTCTTCTCCGGAAAACATAAGTACAGGTAAGAATGAACCTGTGATTCCAAGACATAAACCTGCAAAAATTTCTCTGACAACTGCCGGGAATCTGTTGGAAATATTTCCGGTCAGTTTGTGTGTTGCCTGATAGAAGTATGCCAGGATAAGACCGCACAAAATATACAGAATCATAAGCAGATAGTCTTTTCTCTGGATTTCCACCATATCAAAGGATGGAAATCCGGAAAGCCCTGCACCAAAAAGTGCAGATAAACCTGCATAAATACCAGTGCCTGCAGCCAGCGCGATTCCGTAAATAAATAATTTGGAACCCTTTGTTAAGGCTTCAAGATCTTTCTCGGAGTTTTCTTCTACTTCGAAAATACCGAACAGAGGTGCGTGAAACAGCACACTCATGGAGACTGCGGCACCAATCTGCGAATAATTTCTGGTATTCTGTTTGGCAAACTTCAGATTGTCTCCGGCCCAGTAGCATAAACCTACGATAATACCGGTAAGTCCGGCTTCGGGACCTACACTGCTTCCTATGAGTAATGGCAGCAGTGCTGCCACCATCATTACAAGCATGTTTTTGTATTCGTATCTTTTTTCTGTTCTGACTTTTCCCATAACAGTTTCCAGATCTTCGGGATAGTCTCCGAATATTTTTCGGAAAATACCGATAATTGCCGCACCGGCTACACAGATAAGAATCGTATAATAGGGAACAGAGGTTTTTCCGGGAAGCCATTTCCATAGAAATTCAGTTCCGACTGCCATTATTTTCAGCAGGATCCATACCAGTGCACCGGCAACAGCACCAATGAGTGCACAGAACAGCCACAATTCAAGCTGATTTTTTAAAGATACGTTTTTGGGGCTTTTTGTGTTATTCATACAGTCATAACCTTTTTGTTAGTTTTCGGTCTTTCCGAAATTGATTCCAAGTACGATCATATTGATACCCTGCATCAAAACAGAAAAAGCGATCATATATCCTGCAGAGATCATGGTAAGTACAGGATGGGTAAATGAAATGATGCTGACAATTACGGATAAAACACCGCACACAATGCTCAGGATACCTTTTCCTTTAGATGTTTTATATACCTTTGCGCCGCCGGCAATCTGGAAAATACCATAAATCAGAATGATTGCACCGACCAGATAAGCAGCCATTACGTCTGTGATGAACCGCTGAATGCCGCTGAATAATAAGATAATACCCGCAAGTCCTTCCAGAACACCGAGAATACATGCTCCGATTTCTTTCTTTTCTTTGGATAAAGAAAGGATTACAAGTTCAATACCATTTACAAACAGAAGGATTCCCAGGATCCATCCGATTGCAAGAAAAGTTCTCATTGGTCTTACAAGAGTGTAGACTCCTAATAACAATGTTAAAACTCCGGTGATCAAAGTGAGGTATTTTAGTGCTTTATTATCTTTCATACTGTTAAGCTCCTTTCATATTGCAAGTGAAACCGTTTTATACTATACTTCAATTAATTTCAGGCAGTATATTATTTCATTGGAGGACAAGTGCATGAAAAGAATTAAAGTATTAGGCAGTGTGTTAAAACGGACTCGCGCAGATAAAATTATCATTGGTTTTATTGTGTTTATTTTTGCTATCGCAGCAGTGATCCAGCTGGTGGAACCGGACATTAACCGATACGGAGATGCACTGTGGTATTGCTATGCGGTGATCTCCACTGCCGGATTTGGCGATGTGGTTGCGGTTACTTTTATTGGAAAAATGTGTTCCGTTCTTCTGACGATCTATTCGCTTTTTGTAGTTGCCATTGCCACCGGGGTAGTGGTTAATTTCTACACCCAGATGGTGGAATTGCAGCGAAAAGAGACACTTGCCATGTTTATGGATCAGCTGGAAAGACTTCCTGAGCTTTCCAGAGAAGAGCTGGAGAATATTTCCAGAAAAGTGCGCCAGTTTCGGTAGCTGTGGATCTTACTGATCTTTGGAAGAAAGTTCTTCTTCCTGCTTGCTGCGTACCTGCGGGATCAGAGAAGCTGCCAGCTTTCCTTTTCCGCGGTTTCGCAGATACAGAATACCGATGATAGAAAATACGACTGCGCCGATAAAGTTTACGATCAAATCTTTCATGGTATCAACAATACCAATATCAAGATAGCCTCCCAGATTCCAGGTCTCGCCGTTAACGGCCAGGGACTGAACATCTACATGGATCGGAACATTTGCACCGGTAGGATTCAGCTTCACAGAGTTGATGGCCGGTACGATCCAGTCCTTCTGCATATCCATTCCAAAAAACCAGTCCATGCTGAATTCAAAGAATTCCCACATAACACCAACAGTCATTGAAAAACAGAATGCAAAAAAAGCTACAAAATACGGTGACATTTTAATGGAAAACCTGTCGCTGCGGTTAAAAAGATCAATCAGTGCAAATCCGATGGCAGCCATCAGAAAACCGTTAGTAGTATGTAAAATGGTATCCCAGATAGGGATTTTTACATAAAAGGCATTGATTTCGCCAAGAATTTCTGCTGAAAAGATAAAGATCAGAATCACTGTTTCCAGTCCCGGTGGTATTGTGACGTTCAGTTTCCTGTCCAGAAACTGTGGAACCATAAAAAGGATCAATGTTAAGATTCCCAGAAACATATTGTGGTAATTTCCCAGGAAAAACTGACGTACAACAGATAAGATTACCAAGGCGGTAAGTACCATCTGAATCTTTGTTCTGTTCTTTTTCAAACCTGAATTAGCTTTCATTTTTCTTTTCCTCCTTCCTTATTTTATATCCTTATCCTCACTGTTTGTATTTTAACATAAGTGCATCCAAACAACAAGAATTATAGGATAATAAGCTGTTTCTGGGACTCGTGGCAGAATTTTCTGCCGGTTTTCAGACAAAGGAGTTTTTCATATAAATTGGAAGAAAAAACAGTTTCAGATAAAATCTGATTACCTTCACTGTCCAAAAGATTTTGGGCGTCCGCAAGCTTGGTGATAAGAGGAATTCGGCTGTGCTGCTTGATCCGGCTTAGCAGTTCACTGCTTTCTTTGCGGAAACCAAGAACCCTGGCAAAGGGAATCTGTGTCGGTGCAGTGTGGATATTTAATATAATATGAAGCAATGCCCTCTGTATCCTTGTCTGAGTCAGCTCTCTGGTTTTTAAAACAGATACAGACTGGGAAAAGGACAACAGAAGATTTTGCTGATTTATGATCCGCCGGGCGAGATCCTCGGAAACATCCATATAGGAAGAAAGGCTTTCTACATTCTCCTTCATAAGGCAGTAGGAGAGGATAGAGTCCAGAGAATTTTCTGTGAGAAATTCACCGGAGTCCAGCGCCTTTTTGAAAACGTAAAAAGCATCTGGTGGAATCTGGGATGATAATATATTGGCAGTTTTGGTATCCGGATTCCTGACTGGATTATTTATGTCTGAGATTGCCTCTGAATGGCCACCTCCCGGATTCTGAATAAGACTGCGTATAGCAGTTGCAGATGCAAAGAAATCAGTAGATGACTGTAAATCAGGGGAGGAGCTTGCTGAATCACCTTCAGGGACAGCGGTTTCATGATACCCCATTCCTTCCCTGCGGATGGTAACAGGGCGGATTTGGCTGTTCAGGCGGAGAAGTGCCTTGCAGTATTCGATTCCCAGAATATTATTCGGTGTATTCAGAATCTGTGTAACTTCATTTAACAGAGGAGTAAGAACTCCGTCAAAATCGTCACCATTGAAGTTGCGCGGATTCTTAAAATATTCTGTCAGTGCCTGGCTTCTGGCAGCGGGAAAAGTCAGACCTTCGCTTAAAAAGCTTTTCAGCAGTTTTTTATATTCTTCAGGTTCTTCTACAAGAATCTCGGCCAGTTCTCGCAGTGCGCTGATCTCCCCTGACTCACTTCCAAAGCAGAGCATATCAACAACACCAAGGCTGTCTAACAGGGAAACACCGCCCATTGCGAAGGCTTCCGCACTTGCTGTAGAGATGGATACCGGCATTTCAAGCACAAGGTCAGCGCCGCACCGCAGAGCCATTTCTGCACGTGTATGTTTGGAGATGAGAGCAGGGGTGCCACGCTGCACATAATCTCCGCTCATGGCAACGATAACATAGTCTGCTTTTAGCTTTTCTTTTGTATACCGGATCTGATATTCATGTCCTTTGTGAAAAGGATTATATTCTGCAATAATTCCTGCTGTTTTCATAAATTTACACAGATGCTCCTTCCTGAAATTCTGTAGAGTTCTCTTTTTTTAACCATATTGCATCTTAAAAAATACTTTTTTATGTCATATTCTACCATTCAGATGCTTGAAATACAAGGCTTCAGGAGTTATAATGAAAACAGCGCAGATAATTGATAGAAAATTGATATTGGATATCAGAACTGCTATATGAAAGGAGCCATTTTAATCATGGGATTTATTGACACACTCAAAGAGAGAGCAAAAGCAAACGTAAAAACAATCGTACTTCCGGAGACAGAAGATAAGAGAACTCTGGCAGCTACAGAGAAAATTTTAAAAGAAGGAATTGCAAAGGTTATCCTTGTTGGTAACGAAGAAGCTGTTAAAAAGAGTGCAGCTGAAGACGGATATGACATTTCCGGCGCACAGATCGTAGATCCTGCTACATCAGAGAAAACACAGGGATACATTGACAAGTTAGTAGAATTAAGACAGAAAAAAGGCATGACACCGGATCAGGCTAAAGAGATTCTTCTTAACCAGTATCTGTACTATGGTGTAATGATGGTAAAAATGGGCGATGCAGACGGTATGGTATCCGGTGCATGTCACTCTACAGCTGATACATTAAGACCATGTCTTCAGATCCTGAAAACAAAACCAGGTACAAAACTTGTATCTGCATTCTTCTTAATGGTAGTTCCGAACTGCGAATATGGCGCAAACGGCGCATTTGTATTTGCTGATTCCGGTCTGAACCAGAACCCGACTTCAGAAGAGCTTGCAGCAATCGCAGCATCTTCTGCAGAATCCTTCGAACTTCTTGTTCAGGAGAAACCAATCGTTGCAATGCTTTCACACTCCACTAAAGGCAGTGCAAAACATGCTGACGTAGATAAAGTAGTAGAAGCTACAAAGATCGCAAAAGAGCAGAATCCGGAACTTGCACTTGACGGAGAATTCCAGCTTGATGCAGCTATCGTTCCAAGCGTAGGCGCTTCTAAAGCTCCTGGAAGCGAAGTTGCAGGTAAAGCTAACGTACTTGTATTCCCAGACCTTGATGCAGGTAACATCGGATACAAACTTGTACAGCGTCTTGCAAAAGCAGAAGCTTACGGACCTGTAACCCAGGGTATCGCTAAACCTGTAAATGACCTGTCCCGTGGATGCTCTGCAGACGATATCGTTGGTGTGGTAGCTATCACAGCAGTACAGTGCCAGGCTGACGACAACAAATAAGATTTCAGTCAGACCGTAAAACGGACTGAGAATTATTTCATTGACTACATAATGTTAAAGGCATCGGAGGAGATATTTCTGATTCTGATGCCTTTGATATCATTACTCATATTTCCCTGGAAATGATGAGAATAATATTATAATATGAAAGGAAAAGCTGACAGAAATATTCGAAGACTTGTGTCAGGATTATGGACAGTATTCGAAATTTGCTGCCGGCAGAATATGAAAATGAACGTATTAGTAATCAACTGTGGAAGTTCATCCCTTAAATATCAGCTGATCAACTCTGATTCAGAAGCAGTTCTTGCAAAAGGTCTCTGCGAGAGAATCGGTATCGATGGAAGATTAGTATATCAGAAAACAGGCTGTGACAAAGAGATCACAGAAGCTGCAATGCCTACACATAAAGAAGCAATCCAGATGGTACTGGATGCCCTCACAAATGATAAAACAGGCGCAATCGGAAGCCTGAAAGAAGTAAATGCTGTTGGACATCGTGTTGTACATGGTGGTGAGAAATTTGCCAAATCTGTAGTGATCACAGATGAAGTAATCTCAGCAGTAGAAGAATGCAATGACCTTGCACCACTTCATAACCCTGCAAACCTGATCGGTATCCGTGTATGCTCCGAGCTTATGCCGGGTGTACCCCAGGTAGCAGTATTCGATACAGCTTTCCATCAGACAATGCCTGCAAAAGCATATCTCTATGGTCTTCCGATCGAATATTACAAGAACTACAAAGTAAGAAGATATGGTTTCCACGGAACATCCCACAGCTTTGTTTCCAAACGTGCTGTTGAATTCCTTGGCCTTGACAAAGATAATTCCAAAGTTATCGTCTGCCACCTTGGAAACGGTTCTTCCATCAGTGCTGTTGTAAACGGTGAGTGTGTTGATACAACAATGGGTCTTACTCCACTTGAAGGTGTTGTTATGGGAACACGTTCCGGTAACATTGATCCTGCTATCATGGAATTCATTGCTAAGAAAGAGAACCTTGACATCGCAGGTATGATGAATGTTCTCAATAAGAAATCCGGTCTTCTTGGATTATCCGGCGGATTATCCAGTGACTTCCGTGACCTGAACGATGCAGCTCAGAGTGGAAACGAAGATGCAGCTAACGCAATCGATGTTCTCTGCTATGGTATCGCTAAATTCGTTGGCGGATATGTTGCAGCTATGAACGGTGTAGATGCCATCGTATTTACAGCAGGTATCGGCGAGAATGCTATTCCTGTACGTGAGAAAGTTGTAAGCTATCTTGGATACCTTGGAGTTACACTTGACAAAGAAGCTAACGGAGTTCGCGGAGAAGAGATCGTTATCTCTACACCGGATTCCAAAGTTAAAGTTGCTGTAATTCCTACAAACGAAGAACTTGCAATCTGCAGAGAGACAGTAGCTCTGGTTTAATTTTCACAGATAATAAAGTGTCTGTTTTGTGTCCAAACGAGAGAAATATAACTAGATAAAAGTTATATTTATATAGAAGGGAAGGGTGCATCTGTCAGGAGCACCCTTCTTTGTGCCCGTAAGGCATGTGGAAATTACCTGATAATAATGCCGCCGGATGATAAAATACTTCGTAAAGGAATATTACTTGACAAAATGTGAAATTTTTCTAATTTATCGTTGACAAAAGCAGAGGCGGTATGTATAATAAAACAAGTGTGGATAGGAGAAAAGTATGCAGATACATTTATCAGATATTTCATCCAGTGAAGGAATGTGTATTCAGAAGACTGCAGAGTTTGGAATGGATACGATCACCTTTCAGTCAGGAAGCTTTCCGGTACTTGCAAAAGAACCCATAGAGCTTACGATCACGAATACAGGTGACAGAAATCTTGAAATCAGAGGAACAGGTAAGATTACCGTAGGTATTCCCTGTGACAGATGTCTGGAAGAGGTTTCAACAGAGATTCCTTTGGAGATTGAGCGAAAACTTGATATGAAGCTTACGGATGAAGAACGTGTGAATGATCTGGACGAGAGTTCTTATCTCACAGGTATGGACCTGGATGTGGACCAGCTGGTCTATCTTGAGGTACTGATGAGCTGGCCTTTGAAGGTTTTATGTAGAGAAGACTGCAAAGGAATCTGTAGCCAGTGCGGGAAAAACCTCAATGACGGTCCCTGTGGATGCGTCGAGGAACCTAAGGATCCCCGTATGGCAGCTATCAGTGATATATTTAGTAAATTTAAGGAGGTGTAACATAATGTCCATCTGTCCGAAGAATAAATCTTCCAAAGCAAGACGCGATAAGAGAAGAGCAAACTGGAAAATGAGCGCTCCGAACCTTGTAAAATGCAGCAAATGTGGCGAACTGATGATGCCGCACAGAGTATGCAAAGCTTGCGGAAGCTACAACAAAAAGGAAATCATTAAAGTTGAAGACTAATTTTTAATGATTGCAAAGTATGGCAGGTTCTCCCGTTTGGGATGCCTGCTTTTTTGTGTATTATTTTATGGATGAGGAAAAAGTAATGAATGAGAAGGAGAAGGTAAATCAGATCACAGAAGGTGTGATCTGGAAACAGCTGCTGTTATTTTTCTTTCCTATTGTATTTGGAACATTTTTTCAGCAGATTTATAATACGGCGGATACTATTGTTGTAGGTCGTTTCGTAGGAAAACAGGCACTTGCTGCAGTTGGAGGTTCTGCCAGTCAGATCGCCAATCTGATCGTTGGCTTTTTTGTAGGGCTTTCTTCAGGGGCAGCAGTTGTGATCTCGCAGTTTTATGGGGCAAAAGATAAGAAGAATCTGAGTAAGGCACTGCATACAGCATTTGCATTCTCCATTGCAGCGGGAATTGTTCTTACTGTAGTGGGGATTTTTCTGACCAGACCTGCATTGCTACTTATGAAGACACCTGCAGATGTAGTAGAGGACTCTGCAGTGTATCTTCATATTTATTTTGGCGGAATGGTTTTTAACCTGGTTTATAATATGGGAGCAGCCATCCTGCGTGCAGTAGGAGACTCCAAAAGACCACTGTATGTTCTGATCATTACCTGTGTGCTGAACATTATTCTTGATCTGCTGTTTGTGGTTGCGTTTGGCATGGGTGTGACAGGAGTAGCTGTTGCTACAGTTACTTCTCAGGTGATCAGTGCGCTGATTGTAACAGTAATGCTTCTGAAAACCAGAGAGATATATGTGCTGAAGATCAATCAGATCCGTTTTGACAGAAGAATGCTGTTTTCAGTTCTGAGAATCGGTATTCCGGCAGGTCTGGAATCTGTAATGTATAATATTTCCAATATTGTGATACAGGTATTTGTAAATAATCTGGGAACTGACACAGTGGCGGCATGGGGAACTCTTGGGAAAATAGATGCTCTTTTCTGGATGGTGATCAATGCATTTGCGATTTCCATTACTACCTTTGTGGGACAGAATTTCGGAGCCGGTAAATATCACCGTATGCGGAAAAGTGTGAGTGTCTGCATGATCATGAGTATGGCCAGTTCTGCGGTGCTGATCATTTTGATGTATTCATTTGCTCCCTGGATTTATCGTCTGTTTACCACAGACAGCGCAGTGGTTGTCCATGGTGTTCATATGAGTCGTTTTTTACTGCCGTCCTATTTCATTTATGTGATCATAGGAATCCTGTCCGGAGCGCTGAGGGGGACCGGGAAGGTTCTTGTGCCTATGCTTCTTACCTGCGGCGGTGTGTGTTCTTTGAGAATCCTGTGGCTTTTTACAGCCGGCCAGATATACCCGGGAATTAATACGATCATGCTCAGTTATCCGGTTTCATGGAGCATTACGGCAGTATTGTTTATTGTATATTATTTTATGAAATTTCCAGGAAAGAAAAAGGAGAATTAACCATTTTTCATGAAATAATGCAGTTTATCCTATGTCTGTTGCCGAAATCCGCCAGATAAGGTAAGCTAAGAACAAAGGAAATTGAGAATAAAGATAACGGATTGAGCAGTAATGTAAAATGAAAGTATGAAAAAAGCATGAGAAAACAGAAAATAACAGTTCTGATTTTAATGATAACTCTGTGCCTGACTGGCATATGGGGAATGAAAAAAAATACCACAGTATGGGGCGCGGTGATCCGGGTAAATGATGTGATCGTACCTCATGATATTCCTGCAGTAGCTGTAGAAATAAATAAAAGTAGCGAACTGATTACTGAGAAACTGTCTCGGGTTTTCTATACAGTTTATACAGACACAGATACACTGCATATTCCGGTGTTCTGGGATGTTTCGTCTGTAAATATGAAACTGGCAGGCGTTTACACAATGAAAGGTGTACTGAAGCTTCCGCCTGAGTATGCTTTTGATGAGAGTAAAAGTCTGAAGGTACAGACAACTGTTTCTGTGCAGTACCCGGACAAACCGGATATTAATATATATTACAGGCTGACTGCGGCAGGAATCTATATATTTCCCTGGTTGAAGCAGGAAAATTTTGACTCCATGGAAGCTTATCTGAAGAAAGAAAGCGGACAGTGGATCAACCTCACTGAGGAGGGCTTTGCTCTCTGTGAAGAGGAGGGGCTGTATGTATCTAACCAGAGTATGGTTGTGGGTAATACCTATTCCCTGCTGGTAACCTATGATAATGGAAAGAAGCAGACCAATACTCTGCGGTTTCAATACCAAAAAGACGGCAGTCTTAAAATTTACGGTTATCAGCACAATCTGCTTGGAAATACACAGAAGCCTGGAAAAATCATCTGTTCTTATGATACCGGAGATGAGAAATATCTCAGCAGATGTGCTGCCTATGCAGTAAAAACGGGGGGAAGCCTGAAGCAGATTGAGAAAGAATTGAAGGAGAATGTCAGACTGAGGGTCAGTACTGCTGAAACATTTGAAAATACAGCCGAGAATCCGGAACTGATTCTGGAATCTTCCTGGGATCTGAGCCGGGTGAATAGGGAAAAACAAGGCGTGTACAAGGTAACCGGATCATTTGTGATCCCAGAGGGATATGAAGTATCTGACAGCCTGACGCTGCCAGAGGCATATGCATATCTTTCTGTACAGAAAAAAGGAGAACCACAGATTAATACCTACAGCATGCCGATGGTAGACCTGCTGGAATTTCCTATGCTGCTGGATGGATTTTCTGCAGAAGAACGCCGGAACATACAGGTTTACCTCTCTGAGAATGAGGGAAATTACCGGAAAATTGATGATGACTTGGTGGAAGTGACTTCTGATGGAATTCAGATTTATTACAGAGAGATATTAAAGAAAGGACAGAACTACCAGATCTGTGCTGTCTATGAGAAAGGGAGCACAGGAATTTATTCTTTTTCCTATAATGATGCGTTTATTGTCAATGAATACTGGCATGAGCGAAATTTTTCGGACAGAGAGGAAAAAGATCTTCCTGACATTGTGCAGAAAGCACCTGCTTCGTCAGAAGTAGTACAGGAAGAAAAGAAAGAGAATCTGAATACGGGAAGTGCCGGATATTATTATGGTGACTCTTACGGAACAGACAATAATACAGACGGACAGAATAGCAGCAGTAACAAAGTTTCTGATGCAAAATCTGCTGAAATATCGGATACAGAGAATTTCGTGACAGAGTTAAGCACCGACACCATTACTGCAGTCAGTGGAAAGAGAATGCTTCTTATGATCCAACAGAATGGAAGTGCAAGGTTTGAGAAACAGGGAATCTCTGTGACATTTTCTCCGGATACAGTGAATGGATGGAAGATCAATGCAGAGGATGAAATCCAGATAGGAATCGAGAAAACGTCAGAAACTGCATTTTCTCTGCGGATTTTTGTCAGAGGTGAGAAAGTGACAGAGATTCCTGGAACAGTGGTGGAATTTCAGGCATCTGTGTTTGGCGGAATCCAGTTACCTGAAACAGTAAAAGCGGAGGATGTGCAGGGAAATCAATATGCAGTGAATTATCAGGAAAAACAAAATGTTCTCCGTATGGAGATCAACCAGACAGGGGATTATTTTTTGACAGATGGAGAGTCGGAAAATATCGGGGACCAGACGGTTGAGGACAGCGTGGAAGCTATTTCAGACGGAGAAGATATAGGTTTTACAGAAGAGCCAATGCCAGAGGAGGAAACGGAGCAAAAGACAGAGCAGAAAACAGAGAATTCCGCCAAACAGTTTCTGATGATAATACTTACATTACCGGCAGTATGTATCCTGGTGGCTGCCATTATTTTTGCAATTCGTAAAAAACGCAGATAAGCGACAGTGGAAAGGCAAACAAAGCACCTGAAAACAGAAGGAGGTGTCAGCAATGAAGAAGAACTGGAAATATTCATTACTACTTATAGTAGCTGTATTTGCATTGACTATGGGCATATTCTTTCTGTTTTACCGCTTTGATAACAAATATACGGCCAGGGGGGACCAGGCCATTCAGGGAATCCTCTATGTGCCTGATGATGATTCTGTGCATTATCTTGCCAGGGAATGGGAATATTATCCGGATGTATTGCTGACACCGCAGGAAATAAAGGAACAGAAGGAGGACTACTACAGCCGTTATGTTTCCATTGGCGAGTACGGTGGAATGGACCTGGGCGACAAAAATAAATCTCCTTTTGGAAGTGGTACCTATCGGATGACCCTGGTGCTTCCTGAAAAAGAAAAACAATATGCTATTGGCCTGACAGAGATTTTTTCTGCTTACAAGCTGTATATTAATGGGGAATTGATGGGGCAGATGGGAAATCCGGATCCGGACAATTACCAGGAGCAGATTCAGAACAGGGTATTTACCTTTGAGGGAAAAGGAACTGCAGAGATTGTGATCGCAGTGACAGACAAACATTCGGTGTCATCGGGAATTCAGTATGTGCCGGTTTTGGCTTCTCCTTTTAAAGTGAATATTATCCGCGGGTTGTCACTTATGATTGCTGTGGTATTTATGGCTTTTACATTTTTTGTCCTGATTTTTTCAGTGTATATGTATATGCGAACTAAAAAAGTGGAGTTTGGACTTTTTGCCCTGCTTTGTATCTGTGTGCTGGGATATGGTTCTTATCCGATCCTGCATTCCTTTGTTGCAGTAAAAGTACAGCCTTGTTATGGAATGGAGGCATTGTTCTATTATCTGATGTTTGCCGGTGTTATGCTGGTACAACAGAAGATCCTGGGAGGTGAGGAAAGGATTCCGGAAATTCTTGCAGGTGTGGCCGCAGCAGCCGGAGTGATGGTTTTTGTGGCAGAAATGCTGTGCAGCAGAGCCCAGTCTGCAACAGGGCTGTATCTGATCTCTAAGCTTACAGAGATTTTGAAGTGGGCAGCAGCCGGTTATCTGCTTTTCAGAAGTGTAAAGGAGATAAAACAGAAGTACAGTAATGTACTTTTAGTGGGAATTGTTGTTTATGCAGCGTCTCTGGCAGCAGACCGGATATGGAGATTATATGAGCCGATCATTGGCGGGTGGTTTATGGAAATTGGTGCAGCAGTGCTTGTAGCCAGTGTGGGACTGACTCTGTGGATGGAGCTTGCCAATGCTTACAGATTTCAGCTTACCTATGGAGAATACAGCCGTCAGATGGAACAGAAACTGCAGATACAGAAACAGAATTATGAGGAACTTACAGAAAAGATGGATGAGATCAGCAGGATGCGCCATGATATGAGACACCATCTGCGCACCATCATGTCTTACACCCAGCAGGGAAAATATCAGGAGATGATGGAATATCTGCAGGAGTATGCATCCGTTATAACAGAAGAGGAAAAGCTAATCTGTTATTGCAGAAACATGGCCGTAGATGCAGTGATCCATTTTTATGCAGGAGAACTGAGGAAGAAAGGGATTCCTTTTGAATGTGATATGATGCTGCCACAGAATATTGGCATTTCAGATACAGATCTGTGCAAAATATATGGAAATCTTCTGGAAAATGCCGTAGATGCAGTAAAAGATCTGCTACCGGAAAATAAGCCTTATGTAAAGATGCTTACAAAGGTTAAGAACAGGAAGCTTCTGATAGAGATTTCAAATCCATATTCCAATGAAATCCAGCGAAGAGAAAAAGTTTTTTATTCAACAAAGCATGAAGGCTTTGGAATCGGAACAGCGTCTGTAGCAGAAGTGGTACAACGAATGGGCGGATATGTAGTTTTTAATACAGAAGAGGGTATTTTTAAAGTAAATATCTTTCTGCCGGTGAAAACAGTACAGTAAATAAATAGTTACTGCCCGGAGGGGAAGAGGCATATCGGAAATACTTATTTATCAGAGTCTGAAGAGAATAAGTATTCCAGATATGCTTTTTTTATTGCGTTGGAGCCACGCTTGCGTACAGTAACAAGCTCCTGATTGTCCATAACAAAGCCTTCATCTGTGGATTTCTCGATGTGATCCATATTTACGATACAGCCTCTGTAACAGGAGAGAAAACATTTCGTTCCCTCCAGAAGCTCTTCGAATTTCTGGAAGGTTATGTAGGAGCGTATAATGCCTGCATCTGTGGTATGTACCTGAACTGCATTGCGGTAGGTATCCACGTACAGGATGCTCCTGACAGGGATCTTTACAGGGGTACGGTCAGAGATCAGTTCTATATATCTGGAGTTCTGTGACTGTCTGAACTGGATTGTTGAGAGAATCCGGCAAAGCTTCTCCGGGTCAAAGGGCTTCAGCAGATAGTAGGATGCCTGTACATCATAGCTTTCCACAGCAAAGGAATCACTGCTTGAAATAAAAATCAGAGCAGTTGTATCCCTGGCTTCGCGGAGCTTTCTGGCTGCATCCATACCGGTCATACTGCCCATATAAATATCCATAATGATCAGGTCGTAAAATCCGGGTATGTATTTAGTAAAAAAAGCTTCTGCGCTGGAATACAAATGGATGTCTGCGGATGTATTCTGGGATTCATAATAAGAAGAAATGACAGATTTTACCTGACGCAGATCTTCCTTTGAATCGTCAAGGATTGCAATATTCAAAAGGAGTACCTCCTAAATTAACTTAAACATAATTTGTATTTTAGCGTATTTTCATGAGTTATTCAAGTACGGATTCCTTACTGAAAGCAAGTAATACCATAAGTATTTATTCATTTTTCCATATTTCATGAAAAATGTCATTTAATCCCATGTATCTTGAAAATAAGACTGAAATTTTTTATAGTAAGAACATAGAAATTCAGTTTAGAAATATGTACACACATTTTAAGAAAGGATGGTAAAAAAATATGAAAAACTGGAAAAAAATAATGGCAGGTCTTTGTGCTGCTGCAATGGTAAGCTCTATGGTTGTTCCGGTATGGGCAGCAGAGGAGACTACAGAAGAAGCAGCAGATGACGGAGATGTCGCGGATGTATCAGAGGCAATGTTAGGACTCTGGAAGGACAGCGCAGGAGATATCTACGGATTCTACAAAGATAATTCGTTTTTTGGTCAGTGGAAGGATGAAGAGCAGGATGTTCTTGGTGTATATGCCCTGAGTTCAGACGGAGAATATACAGCTCTGGTAATGCAGTTCGCAAATGACGACGGCACGTATGATGATGAAAATATGGTAACTTATCTGGTGCAGGCAAATGAGGAAGAGAATCTTCTGGAACTTTATGATCCGGACAGTCTGGACCTGACTGCAACCCTGGAGCCTTATGAGGCAGACGGTGATGAGTCGGATTACAATCAGACTTATCAGGATATGGGTGATATCCTGACAGAATGTTATTCCGGTGAGACAGAAGCAGGTGAGACTTTTATTTATGCAGCTAATGAGGATGGAACTTTCTGCTCAGTACTTGTGATCGATCAGGATGATAACTATGTAAGCTTTGTTGGCGAAGGTACTTTTGATGAAGAGAATGGTACTGTGACGATTACTGATGAAGTTTCTGAGATGGCACTTACTTTTGGCGTGGCAGTGAATGATGATGATACACTGACACTGGATATGGGTGATCTTGGAAGCGCTACTGTAGAGGAAGCTACGCTGGCGGTTGCCGTTCAGGGACTGAAGTATGCAGTTGAGAATGGAACTGAGATGAACTAAGCAATTCTTTTTCAGGAACAAAAATATGTGATTTTGAGGATACTCCTCTTCGGATAGATTTATTCGGAGGGGAGTGTTTTTTCTGTGCCGGGGGTTTTAGAATGGCTGGGAAGATGGTATAATGAGGAGCGAATTCTATAGTTTTTGTGGAAGTGTTACAGATGAGCAGAAACAGACAGGAAGCGAAAATTACGAGAGAGGTTTGAATTTATGAATATTCTGAATATAGAGCATGTTTCCAAGGTGTTTGGTGAGAAGGTGGTGCTGGATGATGTTTCCTACGGGGTGCATCAGGGAGATAAGATTGGGATCATCGGGATTAATGGGACCGGGAAGTCTACGATTCTGAAGATCATCGGCGGTCTGGAGGAGCCGGATGAGGGGCAGGTGATCACTCAAAATGGCCTGAGAATCACGTATCTTCCGCAGATGCCGGAGTTTCCGCAGGGAGCTTCTGTCCTGGATTATGTGGCAGAAGGAAAGTGGCAGAAGGACTGGAGTACTGAGAGCGAGGCAAGGAATGTTCTGAATAAGCTGGGAATTACAGACCATGAGGAGAAGATCGATCATTTATCCGGGGGACAGAAGAAAAGGGTGGCACTGGCAAGGACTCTGGTGAATCCCTGTGATGTGCTGCTTCTGGACGAGCCTACCAACCATCTGGATAATGAGATGGTGACCTGGCTGGAAGACTTTCTGAGAAGTTTTAAGGGCGTTGTGATCATGGTTACTCATGACAGATATTTCCTCGACAGGGTTACTAATAAGATTCTGGAGATTTCCCATGGCGGCCTTTATGCTTATGAGGCTAATTACTCGAAGTTTCTGGAACTGAAGGCAGAGCGTGAGGAGATGGAGCTTGCCAGTGAGAGGAAGAGACAGAGCGTACTCCGCATGGAACTGGAGTGGGCAAAGCGTGGATGCAGAGCCAGAAGTACCAAGCAGCGGGCACGTCTGGAACGCCTGGAGGCACTGAAGAATGGAAAGGCTCCGGTGCGTGATGCGAATGTGGAGCTGGATTCTGTTGAGACACGTATGGGAAAGAAGACGATCGAACTTCACCATATCAGCAAGAGTTTTGGTGAGAAGAAGATCCTGGATGATTTTAATTATATTGTGCTGCGCAATCAGCGTCTTGGGATTATTGGTCCTAATGGGTGCGGAAAGTCAACACTCATCAAGATTATTGATGGGATGGTACAGCCGGATGCAGGAGAAGTGGAAATTGGAGAAACCATCCGCATAGGGTATTTTGCACAGGAAGTGCCGGATATGGATACCAATCAACGTGTGATCGATTATATTCGCGACGTGGCAGAGTATATTCCGACCAGAGACGGGAAGATTTCCGCAACAATGATGCTGGAGAGGTTTCTCTTTGATTCTGCCATGCAGTATGCACCCATTGCCAAATTGTCAGGTGGTGAGAAGAGGCGTCTGTATCTGCTGAAGGTTCTGATGGAGGCGCCGAATGTGCTTCTTCTGGATGAGCCAAGTAATGATCTGGATATTCCTACACTGACCATTCTGGAGGATTATCTGGATTCTTTTGCAGGGATTGTGATCGCAGTGTCTCATGACAGGTATTTTCTGGATAATATTGTGGACAGGATTTTTGCTTTTGAGGGGAATGGACATCTGACCCAGTATGAGGGCGGATATACGGATTATACAGAGGCGCTGGCGAGAAAAGGCGGGGCAGTATCTGAAGGACAGAGCACTGCAGTTGGTGCGGAAAAGAAGAAGTCGGCTCAGGCAGACTGGAAGCAGAATCGTCCCCAGAAGCTGAAATTTACCTATAAAGAGCAGAGGGAATTTGAAACTATCGATGATGATATTGCAGCGCTGGAGGAACTGCTGGAGAAGCTGGATAAGGATATGGAGGCCAATGCCACCAATTCTGTGAAGCTTCGTGAGATCATGGAGCAGAAGGAGAAGGCACAGGCAGATCTGGATGAGAAGATGGACAGGTGGGTTTATCTGAATGATCTGGCGGAGCGAATCGAGGCACAAAAAAGTGAAAAGTGATTTTTTTCAGATGCTATTGACTTTGCAGAGGGTTCTTTAGTATGATACAGATTATGGAAGATTGCAGGAGCTGCTTTGCAGCGGGGCAATTTGCGGATGCCGGGTCAGTAACAGAAAATATCTTTTGATCCTGACATCTGTGAGTGAACAGTAAGTGAACAGGAGATATAAAAATATGGCAGAACAGGTCAGAGTTGTAGTGGACGCAATGGGCGGGGATAATGCCCCGGCAGAACCTGTCAGGGCTGCAGTGGAAGCTGTAACAGAGAGACAGGACATAAAAGTAATTCTTACAGGAAAACAGGAAGTGATAGATAAGGAACTGGCGAAATATTCAGGATATCCGAAGAACCAGATCCAGGTTGTCAACGCATCCCAGGTGATTGAGACAGCAGAACCCCCTGTTTTTGCGATCCGTAAGAAAAAAGATTCATCAATCGTAGTAGGTTTGAATATGGTTAAGAAACAGGAGGCAGATGCCTTTGTTTCATCAGGAAGTACAGGAGCTGTTCTTGTTGGCGGACAGGTACTGGTAGGCAGAAGTAAAGGTGTGGAGAGGCCGCCTCTTGCACCGTTGATCCCTACCACGAAGGGTGTTTCCCTTCTGATCGACTGTGGTGCCAATGTGGATGCACGTCCATCGCATCTGGTGCAGTTTGCGAAGATGGGCTCTATTTATATGGAGAACGTAGTTGGTATTAAAAATCCAAAAGTTGCCATTGTAAATAACGGGGCGGAAGAGGAGAAGGGAAATGCACTTGTAAAAGAAACTTTCCCCCTTCTGAAAGAATGCAAAAGCATTAATTTCATCGGAAGTATAGAAGCCAGAGATATCCCGGCAGGATATGCGGATGTGGTCGTATGCGAAGCATTTGTGGGAAATGTGATCCTTAAATTATATGAGGGAGTTGGTTCTGCCCTGGTCCAGAAGATCAAAGAAGGAATGATGACCAGCACAAGAAGTAAGATCGGTGCACTTCTGGTAAAGCCTGCACTGAAAGAAACTCTGAAATCCTTTGATGCAACGGAATATGGCGGAGCACCGCTTCTGGGGCTTAAAGGACTTGTGGTAAAGACGCATGGAAGTGCCAAAGCCATTGAGATCAAACATGGTATTTTCCAGTGTGTACAGTTTAAACAGGAGAAGATCAACGAGAAGATCGCAGAGCGTATCCTGGAGGATCAGGAAGTACTGAAGTCCGGAGCAGAATAGAGCAGGACAGGAACAGAAACAGGAAGGAGGGTTGAAGATGGAACTGGAGAAAATAAAAGCTATCATAGCAGAGGTTCTGAATATTGATGCAGATTCGATCACAGAAGACACTACATTTGTAGATGATCTTGGTGCAGACTCTCTTGATATTTTTCAGATTATTATGGGGATTGAAGAGGAGTATGACATTGAGCTGGATAATGAATCTGTCGAACAGATTCAGACAGTCGGTGATGCTGTTGAAGCAATTCGGACAATTAAATAAAAATGTAACTGTCCGGCAGTCTGAAATTTGACAGGAGCATAATACAGGCGGACTGAGCAGTTGCAAAAAATGATGCCGCAGGGTTGTCAGATGACAGCCCTGTGCATATGGAGAGGGTTAGAGGAATGAATAGAAAGACAGAAGAATTAGAAGAAATCATAGGATATCATTTTAAAAATAAACATTATCTTACACAGGCACTGACTCACAGTTCCTATGCAAATGAGAAGAAGTTGGGGAAGCTGGGCAGCAATGAGAGACTGGAGTTTCTGGGAGATGCTGTGCTGGAGCTGATCAGCAGTGATTATCTGTATGCAAGATTTACCCAGATACCGGAGGGAGAGCTGACAAAGAAGAGAGCCAGCCTGGTGTGTGAGCCAAGCCTTGCCTATTGTGCAAGAGAATTCGGACTGCCGCAGTTTCTGTTGCTTGGAAAGGGAGAGGATATGACAGGCGGAAGAAACAGGGATTCTATCGTCTCTGATGCAACAGAGGCTTTATTGGGAGCTATCTATCTGGATGGTGGTTTTGCTAATGCAAAGGAGTTTGTGCTGAATTTTATCCTGAATGATATTGAACATAAACAGCTCTTTTATGATAGCAAGACCATCCTGCAGGAAATCGTGCAGGAAAACGGAACACAGCCGGTGGAATATATTCTGACAAAAGAAGAAGGCCCGGATCATAACAAAAACTTTACTGTGGAGGCAAGAGTAAACGGAAAAGTGATGGGACAGGGAAGCGGTCATACAAAGAAAGCAGCAGAACAGGCCGCAGCATACCAGGCGATTCGTGTACTCAGAAAATAAACAGGAGAATTATGTATTTAAAGAATATAGAGGTACAGGGATTTAAGTCTTTCGCCCAGAAGATCAATTTTGAATTTCATAACGGGATCACCGGTATTGTAGGTCCGAACGGAAGTGGAAAGAGCAATGTCGGTGATGCGGTGAGATGGGTGCTGGGTGAACAGAGTGCCAGGTCTCTGCGAGGAGGAAATATGCAGGATGTTATTTTCTCCGGTACAGAGACAAGAAAACCCCTGGGTTATGCATCGGTGGCGATCACACTGGATAATTCAGACCATAAGCTTCCGGTTGATTTTAACGAGGTTACGGTTACCAGAAGGCTTTACCGTTCAGGAGAGAGTGAATATAAGATCAACGGAAGTGCCTGCAGACTGAAAGATATCAATGAGATGTTTTATGATACAGGTATCGGTAAAGAAGGATATTCCATTATCGGACAGGGACAGATCGACAGGATCCTAAGCGGTAAACCGGAAGAGAGAAGAGAGCTTTTTGATGAGGCAGCAGGTATTGTTAAATTTAAGAGAAGAAAGAATACCACGATCAAAAAACTGGAGGAAGAACGCCAGAACCTGGTCAGAGTGACAGATATCCTCTCGGAGCTTACCAGACAGCTGGAACCACTGGAGAAACAGTCAGAGACAGCAAGAGTTTATCTTTCCAAAAGAGAGACTCTTAAGGAACTGGATGTGAATATGTTCCTGATGGAGTATGCTGCTGCAGCCAAAGAACTCAAGGAACTGGAAGAGAAGAACATAATTGCGCAGAATCAGCTGAAGGATACCCAGAGTTCCTATGACCGGACCAAGGTGGAATATGAACGTCTGGAACAGGAACTGGAAGATTTAAATTCCAAAATGGATGCACTTCGCATTTCCGGTCAGGAGCAGGCAATCCGTAAACAACAGCTGGAAGGCCAGATCAATGTATTAAATGAGCAGATACTGGCAGGGGCACAGAATGAAGAGCATTATAAGGGACGTATCCAGACTATTGAGGCTGAACTTTCAGTAAGAACAGATTCAAAGAAGAAACTTGAAGAAGAAAAAACGGATATTTATGCACAGTTAAAGGCTGTCCGTAAGAAACTTTCTGAGGAAGAAGAGAAATTAAGGACAGCGCAGGAGAATATGGAAGCCTGTACTCTCGAAGTGGAGAATGGCAAAAATGAGATCATTGAAATTCTGAACAGCCGCGCCAATGTCAAGGGTAAAGCCCAGAGATTTGATGCAATGATGGAACAGGCAGAAATCCGTAAGGCAGAGATCAGCCAGCGTATTCTCAGACTGAAGAGTGAAGAGGAAGAGCAGCAGACCATTCTGACTACAGCCCGGAAACAGTATGATGAGATTACATCCCAGATTGAAAATGCCAATGAGGAATGTGAACATCTGAATCTGAGTGTGATGAAGATTCAGGAAAAGCTGAAGGAACAGAACACAAAGCTGGAAGCAGAACAGACAGCCTATCACAGAGAGGCATCCCGGCTGGATTCTCTCAGAAATATCGCGGAGCGCTATGATGGATACGGAAACAGTATCCGGAGAGTTATGGAACAAAAAGAACGTGTTCCGGGAATCCAGGGTGTTGTCGCAGATCTGATCCAGGTAAACAAAGATTATGAGATCGCTATCGAGACAGCTCTTGGTGGGAGCATTCAGAATATTGTTACAGATAATGAGCAGACTGCCAAAACCATGATCGAATTTCTGAAAAAGAATCGTTATGGACGTGCGACCTTTCTTCCCATGAGCAGCATAAGTCCCAGAGGTGAGTTTACACCGAAAGAAGCACTGAAAGAGCCGGGCGTTGTGGGGATTGCCAGCGAACTGGTGTCCGTAGCTTCTCAGTATCAGCAGATCACGAAATTCCTTCTTGGAAGAGTGCTGGTAGTTGATAACATTGATCATGCCATTGCAATAGGAAAAAAATACAGACACAGTCTGAGAATGGTCACAACAGAGGGTGAATCCTTAAGCCCGGGAGGTTCCATGACCGGCGGTGCCTTCAGAAACAACAGCAATCTGCTTGGAAGACGGCGTGAAATAGAGGAACTGGAAACAAAAGTAAGTCAGCTGAAGCAGAATCTGACCGAAAAGCAGAATGCTGTTGAGGAAAATAAAAATCAGAGAAACAGGCTTCGTGATGCCATTGCAGGATTTCAGGAAAAACTCCGTCAGAAATATATAGAACAGAATACTGCCAGAATGAATATCAAACAGCAGGAAAAGAAAGCTGAGGAGATCCGAAGCGGATATGCTCAGATCAACAGAGATCAGGCAGAGATCAAACGCCAGGTCATGGAAATCCGGCAGGATCATGACCGGATTGCCAGGGAACTGGAGAATTCAAAGCAGGATGAGAAAGAACTGGAGAGTTTTATTGAGGCAAAGCAGTCAGAACTGGATGAATGGAAAGAAGAAGAGAAGAAAATCACCCGGGAGTTAGAAGAAATCCGTCTTCAGTCATCCGCTCTTGAACAGAAAGAGAAATTTGACCAGGAAAACCTGAGCCGTCTGAAAGCAGAAATCACAGCTTTTATGACTGAGAAAGAGGATATTTATCAGTCTCTTGCTCACAGCAGTGAAGAGATGGAAAAGAAGCAGGAGATGATCACTCAGCTGAAAAAAGAGTCGGAAGAGTCTGTCCTTCATGAAGAACAGACACAGATGCAGCTGAAAAATCTGCAGAAGGAGAAAGAGAGCAGAACTTCTCAGCATAAAGATTTTTTTGAGAAAAGAGATTATCTGTCCGGTCAGATCGGACTTCTGGATAAGGAATGTTACCGTCTGCAGGGACAGATGGACAAGCTGGAGGAGAACAGGGAAGAGCGGATTGCTTATATGTGGTCCGAGTATGAGATCACTCCCAATAATGCCGTTTCCTACAGAAAAGAGGAACTTACTGATCTTTCGCAGATGAAGCGACAGGCAGCTCAGATTAAAGATGATATCAGAAAGCTGGGACCTGTAAATGTAAATGCTATTGAGGATTATAAGGAACTTCTGGAAAGACACACCTTTCTGTCCGGCCAGTATGAGGATCTGGTCACAGCGGAGAAAACTCTGGAACAGATCATTCAGGAGCTGGATGAGGGAATGCGGAAACAGTTTTCTGAGAAATTCGGTGAGATCCAGAAGGAATTTGACAAGGCATTTAAGGAATTGTTCGGAGGCGGAAAAGGAACTCTGGAGCTGGATGAAGAGGCAGATATCCTGGAGGCAGGAATTAAGATCATTTCCCAGCCGCCGGGAAAGAAACTGCAGAATATGATGCAGCTTTCCGGCGGGGAAAAAGCTCTGACAGCTATCGCACTTCTTTTCGCGATCCAGAATCTGAAGCCGTCACCGTTCTGTCTGCTGGATGAGATCGAGGCAGCGCTGGACGATTCCAATGTTGGGCGATTTGCCGGATATTTACAGAAGTTGACGAAAAACACACAATTTATTATAATAACCCATAGACGTGGAACTATGAACGCCGCAGACCGGCTTTATGGTATTACCATGCAGGAAAAAGGGGTATCCACACTGGTTTCCGTCGATCTGGTGGAGAATCAGCTTACCCAGTAACAGGAGGAGTTTCACATGGCAGAAGAAAAGAAAGGTTTTTTTAAACGATTAGTCAGTGGACTGGCAAAGACCAGAGACAATATCGTAGCCGGATTTGACAGTATTTTCAGTGGTTTTTCCAGTATTGATGAAGATTTTTATGAAGAGCTGGAAGAGATTCTGATCATGGGTGATATCGGAATCAATGCGACCACTTCTATTATTGAGAATTTAAAGAAAGAGGTTTCCGAACGTCATATTAAGGAACCGATGGAATGTAAACAGCTTCTGATCAATGAGATCAAGGATCAGATGCGTGTGGACAGCACAGAGTATGAATTTGAGAACCGCAGATCCGTAGTTTTGGTGATCGGTGTCAATGGTGTCGGAAAAACCACTTCAGTAGGAAAGCTTGCAGGAAAATTAAAAGACCAGGGCAAGAAGGTTATCCTTGCAGCAGCCGATACTTTCCGCGCAGCAGCAGGAGAGCAGCTTACTGAGTGGGCGAATCGTGCAGGTGTGGAGATCATCGGCGGACAGGCAGGAGCAGATCCTGCATCTGTTATCTATGATGCGGTGGCAGCAGCCAAAGCAAGAAATGCAGACGTACTTCTCTGTGATACAGCAGGACGTCTTCATAATAAAAAGAACCTTATGGAAGAACTCCGCAAGATTTACAGGATCCTGGAGAGGGAGTATCCGGATGCATATCTGGAGACATTGGTAGTGCTGGATGGTACCACCGGACAGAATGCCCTTGCACAGGCGAGACAATTTGCGGAGGTCGCAAATGTCAGCGGTATTATCCTTACCAAGCTGGACGGAACTGCCAAGGGAGGTATTGCAGTTGCCATCCAGTCTGAACTGGATATTCCGGTGAAGTACATTGGCGTAGGAGAAAGTATTGACGATCTTCAGAAATTCGATGCAGATGCATTTGTAAATGCGTTGTTTGATGTAGACCATAAAGAAAACCCGGACGCTCAAGATTAGGATGTATTTTCGGAGTCAAAACAAGTACAAAAAGATTCCGGGAGTACATTTAGGACAAAATGGAGGAAAAAACAATGCTTACTTTAGAGAGTTTTGAACAGGCATCAGAGATCGTAAAACAGGTCACACAGGAAACAAAGCTGATCAAGAGCAGCTATTTCAGTGAACTTACAGGAAATAAGGTTTATTTAAAACCGGAGAATATGCAGCGTACAGGTGCATATAAGGTTCGTGGTGCCTATTATAAGATCAGCACTCTTTCCGATGAAGAGAGAAATAAAGGTCTGATCACAGCATCCGCCGGAAATCATGCACAGGGTGTTGCCTATGCTGCGCATAAATATGGTGTGAAGGCAGTGATCGTTATGCCCACTACAACTCCGCTGATCAAGGTTGAGAGAACAAAGAGTTACGGTGCAGAGGTTATCCTGCATGGTGATGTATATGATGAGGCATGTGCACATGCACTGGAACTTGCTGAGAAAGAGGGATATACCTTTATCCATCCTTTCGATGATCCGGCAGTTGCCACAGGACAGGGTACCATTGCAATGGAGATCGTTCAGGAGCTTCCGCTTGTTGATTATATTCTGGTTCCGATCGGTGGAGGCGGACTTGCAACAGGTGTTTCCACACTTGCAAAGCTGTTAAATCCACATATCAAAGTCATTGGTGTGGAACCGGCAGGGGCTGCCTGCATGAAGGCTTCTCTGAAGAAGGGTGAGGTTGTGACTCTTCCGCACGTAAATACGATTGCTGACGGTACTGCCGTACAGACACCCGGAAAGAAAATCTTCCCGTATATCCAGAAGAATCTGGACGATATCATCACTATCGAGGATGATGAACTGATCGTTGCTTTCCTTGACATGGTTGAGAACCATAAGATGATCGTAGAGAATTCCGGTCTTCTGACAGTGGCAGCGCTTCGTCATCTGGATGTGAAGGGAAAGAAGATTGTTTCTATCTTAAGCGGTGGAAACATGGATGTTATTACCATGTCTTCTGTTGTTCAGCATGGTCTGATCCAGAGAGACAGAATCTTCACAGTATCTGTGCTCATTCCGGATAAGCCGGGCGAACTGGTACGCGTGGCAAGCGTGATCGCCAGGGCTCAGGGCAATGTTATCAAGCTGGATCATAACCAGTTTGTAAGCACGAACAGAAATGCGGCAGTGGAACTTAAGATCACATTGGAGGCTTTTGGCACAGATCATAAGAATGAGATTGTTAAAGCTCTCGAAGATGCAGGATGCAGACCAAAGGTGATCCGCCCAAGTCTGTGATTGTCTCAGAGTAGCATCTGCCATGTAAATAAATGAAATGGGAGCCCTGGTGTTCAGTATATGGATATCAGGGCTTTTTGTAACTTATATTAGAGGTCTCAAAGGGACGCGCAGAAAAACAGTTTGTTTCGTGTGCGGTTTCGGGATCTAAGATATTCTAAGCTGCCATAAATCTGCTAAAAGCATGAGCCGTCTTATCAAACTCGCTCCGTTGCAAACTTCGCTCAGACAGTGATGCAGCCGGCTCATAACGCAGATTTCTGCCAGCTAAGAATATCTAAGATCCCTGCAAATGCACACGAAACAAACTGTTTTTCTTCGCTGGATATTTAGCGGTAATTTATGGAATTGCTATAAATTAACTTTGTCAAGAGAAGATGCTTGATATTAATTTTGAAAGAATGCCGTAAATACGCGCTTTTCCGGGCATATTGGCAGGAGTCTGTGACAATCTTGTGACAAATGCGGGAAAAATATGAATTTACAGTGTGAGAAAGCAGTAGAAAAGATATGGTGGTTCGGTTATAATAAAGAAAAAAGTATCGAAGCAGGAAAGGAGAAAACATTATGCCGGTAACAATAAAAATATTGTTGAATCAGTATACCGAAATATTACGGAAGATATATGGAAGTCATTTAAAGACAGTAATTTTATATGGATCCTATGCAAGGGGAGATTATAAGGCAGATTCTGATATAGATATAATGATTCTCCTGGACTTGTCAGACATAGATATTAAACAGTATCGCCATGAATTGTCAGGAGAAACTTTTGATTTCAATATGGATCATGACCTTGATATTAAACCGATAGCAAAAAGCCAACAGCATTTCCAGAACTGGGTTGATGTATACCCATTTTATGCGAATGTAAAGAAAGAAGGGGTGAAACTGTTTGATGCAGCCTAATGAAAAGGGAACGCAGAAAGATTTGGTATTGTATCGTATTGAAACCTCTAAAAGTGACATCAAAGCAGCTGAAATCCTTTTGGCAGCTAAAGAATTCCGTGGAGCAAATAACCGGGCATATTATGGGATTTACCATGCAATATCAGCTGTGCATGCGTTGGATGGCAATGCGTATAAAAGACATAAAGATGCTCTGGCGAATTTCAATAAGAATTATGTAAAAACGGAGATTTTTCCGAGAAAGCTTGGAAAGAAAATTGTTGAATCAGAAGAAATCCGTCATGCCAGTGATTATGATGATTTCTATATAGCGACAAGAGAAGAGGCTGAGGAACAGATCCAGACAGCAAAAGAGTTGGTATCACGTGTAGAAGAATATGTACAGGCAAGATGGAAGAAAGAGTCTGAAAAAACTGTTCGAAATGCGGAATACCTGGATATGATAGACAGAGGAATTGCTCAGTTATCAGCAGGCAATGGGCAGGAACATGAGCTGAACGAGACAGACTGATGATGTAAGTTGGTTGTCTTACAACATAAATGGGAATGGATTTCTTTGGACCATCACCTGTAGAGGCCATTATGAAGATTAATTAGAAAAAGGACTGGGATCATAATAATATGGTTCTGGTCTTTTTGCGGTAGAAACGTGTTGCTGAATATAAAGAAAGTTAGATTTAAAAAATTATGATAAAGAAAATGTAGTGAGGAGGATAGTATGCCATCAAAAGCGTATAAAACATTCCAAAAAAATCTTAATCAGGTGAATAAATTAATTGAAACATATAATCATGAATTGGAAAGAAACTCAGGAAGAGGAAAAAAGAGCCTTGATCATTTGACTAGGGCTGGATTGATTTTTTTATGTTCATCTTTTGAAGTATATGTAGAATCTGTTACTTACGAAACGGGGAATTTCATAACAAGAAAAATATATCAGCCTAAAAAATTGCCCATGGAAGCAAAGAAAACTATTTCAGATGCTGTGAAAAAAGAAAAAAATGATATTTCGCCAATTTTATTTTACGATGATTGGAAAGAATATTATAGAAAATTAATATATTATGATATTAAGAAATTAAATACACCAAAAGTACAGAATATACAACAGTTATTTAAAAATTATTTTGGAATTAGTGAAAATGAGATTGATGATACGGCATTTCCATTTAAATCTTTGGGTGATATTATTTCTACGAGGGGAGATGTTGCGCACAATATATATAGTGAAAAATATTTAAGGAAAGGTAAGTTATTAGAATATGTCGATACTATAAAAGCTTGTGTATTAGAAATGGATAAATTATTATATAAGTAAAGAATTTACGGCTAATTGCCAACACATAAATAAGTAATATTCTAATATGATGAGTTACCCATTTGTCGAGCAACTCATCATATTATTATGAAATTATATCGGCATTTATGAATTTAAATTTCTATATCGCCTATATTCTAACGGTGACATAGAAAATCGTTTTTTAAAAACCAATGCAAATTTACTTTGATTCATGTAACCGACCTGTTCTGCTATTTCTGCAACAGAGAGTGTAGTAGATACAAGTAATTCCGCAGCTCGTTTCATTCTACATTCACGCAGATAAAAAGATATGTTCTGACCAAAAACTCCTCGAAAATAATTTTTTAAGCTAGTTTCACTAACAGAAAATTGCGCTGCTAATTCCCATGCTGGATGATGTTGACGTAAATCAGAAGTAATAATTTTTTCAACACGTTTTGCGATATCTACCTGCGTTTCAGTAAAGAATGTGCAGGCTTGTGATGGGGGAATATCGTTAAGGTTTTGCATCAGCGAAAATAATGCCAGAGCATAGACCTTCATTTGAGAAATTGAAAATGGGGGTGCAATATCCAAAAGTCCCCAAAGTTTCGTCAATATTTCCTCGACTTCAGGAGCAACCGTCGAAATATAGGTATTACCATCAGGGCAAAAAAGTTCAATGATTTTGTGAAAGTCAATGCCGAACTCTTTTTTTATCCATGCACTTTCTGATGTCAGCGTATCAGTATCAACGAAAAGTTCCATTCCTTCATAGATACGGCGAGGATAGACATATTGTTTTTGTGCGAAACGCTCTGTGAGAGAAATTTCTCTATCTTTCACATACACAAAGTTTTCGTTATTCAAGACAATCTCACAACGCCCGGTTACACAATAGTTTAGAAGTAATGGACCTTTTTCAATGGAGCTATCTTCACAGAAATTGGGTGCTACCCATGTAGGAGAATTTACGAAGATATAAGCAATAGTAAGCCCGGAGAAAAGCGGGAAAAAAGTCATCGATCCTTTTCCATCTTTGGTTTTCATAAGTAGTTCTGCGCTGAAATCACTGCGTTTTATTGAAATACCAGGAATTTCAATACATTTTCTTATAATATCATCAATCTTCATTTTAGCTCCTATCACTCAATTATCGCACTTCTTACATTTGTTTTTAATTATATTATAGGTTTGGAAAAGGAGTCAGTCAACAGAAAAACTCGTTGCTGTTTGGAGCTAAAAAGCTAATTGGTTGTAGAGAGGCATGACTAACTGTGTTATCTTAGAAAGAGGTTAGAGTTTGCTAACCAACAAATGAATGGAGGTATTCGTTATGAACAACAAGTTACAAGCAAAGGATCTGATTAACCTGGGTCTGTTCACCGTTCTCTACTTTGTGATTGGTTGTTGTGTCGCCATTCCTATTGGGTTTGTGCCTATCTTTTTGCCAATCCTCGGTGCCTTGTGGTCTTTGATTACAGGTATCCCCTTCATGCTGTTCCTGACAAGAGTAAAAAAATTCGGCATGGTTACGATTATGGGGATTTTGAGCGGTTTACTGATGGGCCTGACCGGCATGGGTTTCTGGGGTGTACCAATGGGTCTGATCTTTGGCGTTCTGGGAGATTTGATTTTGAAATCCGGCGGTTATAAAAGTGCTAAAAAGAGCCTGATTGGTTATGCGGTATTCAGTCTTTGGATGGTTGGTACATACATTCCGATGTATTTTATGGTAGAGGACTCCTGGACCAGTTTTGCGGCCAGCTTCGGTGAGGAATACGCTGACCAGGTGATGGCTGTCATGCCCATGTGGAGCATTGTTCTGGTAATTGCCGGAATTTTTGTCTTTGCAATTTTTGGCGGCCTGTTAGGTAAGGCGCTTCTGAAAAAACATTTTGTTAAAGCGGGAATTGTGTAATGGACGGGGTATCATTCTCTGCGACGACTGAAAATAGAAAAGGGATATTGCTTGACCCTCGTACAAAGCTTCTGTTGTTGTTGACGATTACAACTCTGATGTTCAGCACCAGCAATGAGGGGATTATGAACATTGTCAAGCCCTGTTTAAGTCTTGTCCCTTTTGTACTGATTTTATCAGAACATCGCTTTAAAACAGCCGGAAAATATTTACTGCTCTATGTAGCCTGCTTTGCATTGGAACGGATTGCCCTTGTATATTTAAGCGGCTTGCTTTCTTTCATTGTGATGGCAGTTACATCCATTATGACACGGTTTGCGCCTGGCATCATGACTGGTGCATGGCTGATCTCCTCGACTTCCGTCAGCGAGTTTATCGGCGCTATGGAGCGTATGCACATCACAGAAAAAATCGTCATCCCCATGTCTGTGATTTTTCGCTTTTTCCCTACAATCAGCGAAGAATATCAGGCAATCCGGGATGCCATGAAAATGCGGGGTATCCGCTTCGGTGGGAGACATCCTTTGCTGATGGTGGAATACAGGCTGGTTCCTTTGATGGTATCCGTTGTAAAGATTGGTGACGAACTTTCTGCTGCTGCGTTGACACGGGGGCTGGGTGCCCCTGTTAGACGCACAAATGTATGCCAAATTGGTTTTCATTTTCAAGATGTAGTTGCCGCCCTATTCTGTATCCTCTGTTTTATTGTATTTCTGCTTCAGAAACAACTTGTCTTTTGAAAGGGGGTGAGCCTGTGATACGGATTGACCATGTGACCTTCTCTTATGGAGAAGAAAGCGAGAGTGCCGGTGGTGTTCAGGATATAAACCTGAACATAGAGGATGGACAATTTATTGTACTTTGCGGCGAAAGCGGCTGTGGGAAAACAACAATTACCCGCCTGATTAACGGCCTGATCCCTCACTACTATGAGGGCAAAATGAGCGGAAATGTTTGGGTGAATAAGGCAAAGATTTCGGAGCAGCCCCTTTATGATACTGCAAAAACAGTTGGTAGCGTATTTCAAAATCCACGCTCTCAATTTTTTAATGTGGACACGACCAGTGAAATTACATTCGGATGTGAAAATCTCGGCCAGCCAGAGCGAAGTATTCGAGAACGATTAGAAAAAACCGTCCAGGATTTTCATTTGGAGAAACTGATGGGGCGCAATATTTTTCACCTCTCCGGGGGAGAAAAACAGAAAATCGCCTGTGCCGGGGTGTCGATTATGGAGCCTGATGTACTTGTTATGGATGAACCATCATCTAACCTCGATGCTTCTTCTATTCTCGATTTGAGATCCATACTTGCATTTTGGAAGTCGCAGGGAAAAACAATTATCGTGTCAGAACATCGGCTTTACTACCTGCGAGGCCTTGCGGATCGCTTTATTTATATTACTGCCGGACAAGTGGAAAGGGATTACTCTGCGGCAGAGTTTGAGCAACTTACAGAGCAGCAAAGAGCCGATATGGGACTTCGCACCTTTATTCTTGAAGATTTGCTACCGCCCGAAATATCACCGCAAATCGGAGAACAAATGCAGCTTCGCAATTTCTGTTTTGCCTACAGAAACGAGCCGGAAACGCTTCACATTCATGAAAGCAAAATTCCGGCGAACCGTATTGTAGCGATTATTGGAAATAATGGAGCTGGAAAATCGACTTTCTCCCGGTGCTTTTGCGGTTTGGAAAAGCGGTGCGGCGAAGTTATATGGAATGGAAAAGCCTACCGTCCCAAAGACAGGTTGAATACCTGCTATATGGTAATGCAGGAAGTCAATCATCAGCTTTTTACGGAAACGGTGTTAGATGAGGTTTTAATCAGCATGGAGGACGAAAGCGAGGAGCAGGCAGAAAAAATCCTTGCCGAGTTAGATTTGACAGATTTCAAAGACAGACACCCTATGTCCCTCTCCGGCGGTCAGAAACAGCGGGTAGCGATTGCCTCAGCAATCGCGTCTAAACGCTCTATTTTATTTTTTGATGAACCGACCAGCGGCCTTGATTATAAGCACATGAAAGAGGTTGCAAATGTCCTGCGACAAGTCAGGGACACGGGTATTACCGTGTATGTCATTACTCATGACCTTGAGTTGATATTAGACTGTTGTACGGATATTGTCCATTTTGAAGATGGTTCTATCATCGACCAATTTCCAATGGATGCGGATGGACTTGAAAAAATTAGAAACTATTTCATAAAGGGGGTATCTGTAAAGTGAAAGAAGAAAAGAAAGAGTCGCCCATAGGCGTCTTATGGGGATGGGGCAAACTTTATCATGGAAAATTCATCGGCAGTATTATCCTTGCAGTATTAGGCGTGGCCTGCCAGATGGTGCCCTATTTCTGCGTGGCGCATATTGTCACAATGATGTTGTCTGGGGAACAGAATTTTTCCCGCTATGTGACCGCTGGCATTATTGCATTGTGCGGCTACTTTGGGAAAGTGCTGTTTTCCAGTCTTTCTACAACGATTTCCCACACGGCGACCTATTACACGCTGCGCGATCTGCGAGAGAATATCACCGCAAAGCTGGCCCGCGTCCCGATGGGGACGATTTTAGACACTCCGTCCGGCCAGTACAAAACGACGATTGTTGACCGGGTTGAAGGCATGGAATCGACCTTCGCACACCTGCTCCCGGAAATGACCGCAAATGTGCTGGTGCCTTTGGTGATTGTCGTATATCTGTTCGTTATGGACTGGCGCATGGCGCTCCTGTCCCTTGTTACGTTGGTGGTGGGCCTTGCTGTCATGTCCGCCGGTATGAAGAATTATCCCGTCAAATGGGAGGGCGCGGTTAAAGCGGGAAAGCAGATGGCAAACGCCATTGTAGAATACATCGGCGGGATTGAGGTGGTAAAGGCGTTCAGCCAATCCGCCGGTTCCTACAAAAAATATTCTGACGCGGTGAATTATAACGCCAACTATTATGTGGACTGGATGCGTGAAAACCAGAAAATCATGAGCGCCTACAACGCCATCCTGCCCTCAGTGCTGATCTGCGTGCTGCCCTGCGGCTTCGCGTTCTGGCTCTCCGGCAGTCTGGAGCTTTCCACCTTCCTGTCCATTGTGATTTTCTCGCTGGGGCTGATCGGGCCGATTATTGCGGCCTTTACCTTTACGGACGATTTGGCCGTACTGGGGACAAATGTGGAAGAAATCAGCCAGCTTCTGAACGCCGAAGAACTGAACCATAAAGAAACGCCGATCAAGCTGGAAGATACCGGCATTTCTCTTAGGTCTGTGTCGTTTTCCTATGACGGGACAACAGAGGTTTTGCATGATGTGAATCTCGCCATCCACCCCGGAACCATGACCGCCCTTGTAGGGCCGTCCGGCTCCGGCAAATCTACGGTGGCGAAGCTGATTGCCGGGTATTGGGATGTTACATCCGGCAGCATTACCCTCGGCGGCCATGAGCTGAAGGATATGCCGCTGTCTGAAATTGCAGACCAGATTTCCTATGTATCTCAGGATAACTACCTGTTTAACCGCAGTATCCGGGAGAATATCCGCATGGGAAGCCCCAGTGCCACGGACGCAGAGGTGGAGCAAGCAGCCAAACAAAGCGGCTGCGACGCCTTTATCCGCAAGCTGGATAATGGCTATGATACGGTTGTCGGCAGCGCCGGTTCCCATCTTTCCGGCGGTGAACGCCAGCGGATTGCCATCGCCCGCGCCATGCTGAAAAATGCGCCGGTTGTCATTTTGGATGAGGCAACTGCCTATATCGACCCAGAGAATGAGGCGCTGGTGCAGAAAGCCATTTCCACTTTAACTGTCGGCAAGACCCTGATTGTGATCGCACACCGGCTGTCTACCATTGTTGGCGCAGATAACATCGTTGTGGTGAAGGATGGAACCATCCACGCACAGGGTACGCATGAGAAGCTGCTGGAAACCTGCCCCCTCTACCGGGATATGTGGCAGGCGCACATCGGCGCGAAAGACCAGATGTAAGGGGGTGTTGTCAGATGTATGGAACATTGAAAAAAATCTTTGCTTTTGCAGGCAGCAAAAAGGGGCTTCTAAAAAAATCCCTGTTATTCTCATTCCTGTCCGGGCTGTTTTCAGCCATGCAGTTTGCCGCCCTCTTTGTAGTGATCGGCGCGGTAGTATCTGACAACCGGGACGGAAAGTTTATCTGCATTTCGCTGGGAATTATGGCCGTTTCCCTCATTGGGCGTATCATCACGACCTATTTTTCCACGATGGAGCAGACGGAAACCGGCTATTGCATGGTGGCGGAAAAGCGTATCCACATCGGAGATCGGCTGCGCTACATCCCGATGGGCTACTTCAACAAGAATAGTATCGGGAATATTACCGCCATTGTCACAACAACTTTGGGTGATGTAGAGAACTCAGCAGCCCGTGTCCTGGTGTCAGTGCTGGGCGGTTTTTTCAACTCGGTTGCCCTCGTCATCGTCCTGTTGGTATTTGACTGGCGGATCGGTCTTGTGGCCGCTGCCGGTGTCCTGATTTACCTTGCGGCGGCGGAACTGGCGCTTCGCAAATCTGCCGCGCTCAGCGGGGTACGCCAGCACACACAGGAGTCCCTTGTGGAGTCTGTGTTGGAGTACATTCAGGGGATGGGGATTGTCAAAGCATTTGGACTGGAACAGGACAGCACGCAGTCTATCGGCAGTGCAATTAAGGCGAGCTGCCGGGATAACCTGAAATTGACAAAGGCCAGCGTTCCCTATGACGCTATCAAACAGGCTGTTGTCCGAGTGTTCAGCGTCCTGTTGCTTTTGGCCTCGGTCTGGTTCTGGCTGGACGGCTCCCTGCCGCTGGCCTACGGCCTGATTTTGGTGATTGCTTCTTTCATGGTGTTCAACGATTTGGAGAACGCCGGGAATATGGCCTCTTTGCTGCAAATGCTGGCGGCCTCGATGGATACGGCAAACTCCATTGATGACACGCCGGTAATGGACGAGAAAGGCGCTGATATTACGCCGAAGTCCAGCGAGATCGTGTTTAACAAGGTGGATTTTTCCTACGCAGACCGTAAGATATTAGATCAGGTCAGCTTTACCATTACCGAAAAAACGACTACGGCCATTGTCGGCCCTTCCGGGGCAGGAAAGACAACGATGTGCAACCTGATTGCACGTTTTTGGGATGTGAATGCCGGGAAGATTACCATAGGCGGTACGGATGTACGGGATTTCAAGCTGGACAGCCTGATGAAGAATATCTCGATGGTGTTCCAGAGCGTGTACCTCTTTGCAGATACGATTGAGAACAATATCAAGTTTGGCTGCCCGGACACTACCCATGAGCAGGTGGTTGAAGCGGCGAAAAAGGCTTGCTGTCATGACTTTATTTCTGCCCTGCCAGATGGCTATGACACCGTGATTGGCGAGGGCGGCGGCACTTTGTCCGGAGGCGAGAAACAGCGGATTTCCATCGCCCGCGCCATGCTGAAGGACGCACCTATCATCATTTTGGACGAGGCAACAAGCAGCGTTGACCCGGAGAATGAGGATGAATTGCAGCGGGCTATCGAGGCATTGACCCATGACAAGACCATTATCATGATTGCCCACCGTCTGAAAACGGTCCGCGACGCCGATCAGATCCTTGTACTGGACAATGCACACATTATCCAGCGCGGCACTCATGCAGAGCTGATTCGGCAGAAGGGCCTGTATGCCGATTTTGTATCGGCCAGACAGGAGGCCATCGGCTGGAAGCTGGCTCAGTAAAGGAGGACTTATGAACCTTTATGCATCTGGAGAAGATTATGTAGAAGCAATTTTGGTTCTCTATAAAAAATTTGGAAGCGTCCGCTCGGTAGACATCGCTCGACATATGGAAGTATTAAGTGAGCTGTATACATTAACCAAAGATTTTTGTAACATTATATTCTCAAAAAATGCTGCAAAATTAGACGAATGGATCAATACAGCACAAAAATATGATATTTCTGAATTTCAAACATTTATAAACGGTGTAAAAAAGGACTTAACTGCTGTAAAAAACGGAATCATATATTCGTATAATAACGGCTTGCAGAAGGTAGTGTAAATAAAATCAAAATTATAAAACGAATAATGTATGGCAGAAACAGTTTTGAATTATTGAAAGCGGAAGTGTTATTTGATGAACTTTTTCACGATAAATTCAACGCTTACGTTTTTCCAGCTTTTCCAGGAGCAGGTGGAAGCATAAACGATGGAATATTGGATGCTGCACTCACACCGAAGCTAATACGGCCAACAACATTTGCAGAGATATCGGGAAATACATCTGAAAGAGCGAAACAGTTTTCAAAGATATTAAAACATTCCCATATACCATATCAGCAAGGTAAAAGATATGTATATGTGGCAGCTTTGCCATCTGGCTATGGTAGTTCCGATTGCAGATGCATATTATGAAGCAGATTGCCTGGAAAAAGCAGGAAAAGAATGGAAGACCGAGAGAAAAACAGCAAAAAGACTGAAAAGAAATTTTTGCTTTTTAAAGAAAAAGTTTACCTGCCGATAAGATTGCTAAAGCCGTTAAGATTGGTGTTGATATTGTACAGAAATGGATTGATGAGAGCATGAGAGTCGCACATTAGAGCGTGTCTGAAAAATCATTCCCGCAATCTGCACGCCCCACTTTGCGGTATATTTTGCCCGAATTCAGTTGCCGTAGCCCGCTACGGCGCCCTCATCCGGGCAAAATTTCCCACAAATTGTGACATACATCTTGCGGAAAGCATTTTTCAGACACACTCTAGCAAATACTGAATTACAATGAAGCTGCCAGAAGATATAATTTTCTGGTGGCTTTTTTTCTGATATCACTGTATATAAAAATATGATAGAATGCAGGTCCTACGATGTCAATTCCTTTTGTAGATGATTCCGGAAACATCAGGAGGCAGGTATCAGACATTGTATTTGCAAATTCTGTTGGACGTGTCTGGAATGAACCTGGTAAGACAAAAAGATGGCAAATCAGAGAAGCGTTGATTTTACGCAGGATAACACAAGACAAAACAAGATAAAATTTAGTTCGTCAAGATAAAATGCTTGACAGCACATTGTAAATAGGTTAATATAGTCAAGGTGATTACAGATGGAGAAGTTTGTAGAGCAAGGTTATTTATATGATTTTTATGGAGAACTTCTGACAGAGAGACAGCAGCAGGTTTATGAGAGCGTGGTGCTGGAGGATTACTCGCTGAGTGAAGTCGCAGAGGATCTGGGCATCAGCAGACAGGGTGTGCATGATATGATCAAGAGATGCAACAAGACCCTTGAAGAGTATGAACAGAAGCTTCATCTTGTAGAGAAATTCCTGAATATACGGGCGCAGGTAAAGCAGATCCGTGTACTTGCCCGGGAATATCATTCCGATGAAATTGTAAATATTTCCAATGAGATTTTAGAGGAGTTATAACATATGGCATTTGAAAGCTTGACAGATAAACTGCAGAATGTATTTAAGAAGTTGCGAAGCAAGGGCCGCCTGACAGAGGAGGACGTTAAGCTTGCCCTTAAGGAAGTAAAGATGGCTCTGTTAGAGGCAGACGTAAACTTTAAGGTTGTGAAGCAGTTTACTAAATCTGTACAGGAGCAGGCAATCGGACAGGACGTTATGAGCGGTCTGAATCCGGGTCAGATGGTGATCAAGATTGTTAATGATGAACTTGTGAAATTAATGGGAAGTGAGACAACAGATCTGCCTCTTCGCCCGGGAAATGAGATCACAGTGTTCATGATGGCAGGTCTGCAGGGTGCAGGTAAGACCACCACAGTTGCGAAGCTTGCAGGTAAGCTGAAATCCAAAGGTAAGAAACCTCTTTTAGTAGCCTGCGATGTTTACCGTCCGGCGGCTATCACACAGTTGCAGGTCAACGGCGAGAAACAGGGCGTGGAAGTATTTTCCATGGGAGATAAGCAGAAGCCTGTGGATATTGCGAAAGCAGCCATAGAGCATGCGAAGGCAAATCAGCAGAATGTCGTACTTATCGATACAGCCGGTCGTCTTCATGTTGATGAAGATATGATGCAGGAACTTGCAGATATCAAGGCGAACATTCAGGTAGATGCAACCATCCTCATTGTAGATGCGATGACCGGACAGGATGCGGTAAATGTGGCAAGCACATTTGCTGATAAAGTAGGAATCGACGGTGTTATTCTTACCAAGATGGATGGTGATACCCGAGGCGGTGCAGCCCTTTCTATCAAGGCAGTAACCGGTAAGCCTATTCTGTATGTAGGTATGGGCGAGAAACTTTCTGATCTGGAGCAGTTCTATCCGGAACGTATGGCTTCCAGAATCCTTGGTATGGGTGATGTCATGAGCCTGATCGAGAAAGCAGAAGCTTCCATCGATAAAGAACAGGCGCAGGACATGCAGAAGAAGTTAAAGAAAATGGACTTTGACTTCAACGATTACCTTACCAGTATGGAACAGATGAACAAGATGGGCGGTATCGGCAGTATCCTGAATATGCTTCCGGGTATGGGCGGTAAGATGAAGGATATTGAGGGAATGATCGATGAGAAAGCCATGGACAGAACCAAGTCAATTATCCTTTCCATGACACCTCAGGAGAGAAGCAATCCGTCAATACTGAACATTTCCAGAAAGAACCGTATTGCCAGAGGTGCAGGAGTAGATGTCTCTGAAGTAAACCGTCTGGTGAAACAGTTTGAGCAGAGCAAGAAGATGATGAAACAGATGCCTGGTCTTATGGGCGGAAAAGCCGGTAAGCGCGGCGGTGGATTTAAACTTCCGTTCGGACTGTAATTGAGAAGTTAGCGAAGCGGATAACGCTTTGACATAAAAGTTACTGTTTCATAGCTGAACAGTAATATAACATAAGAAAACAATATATTTTATTTAATGGAGGAAAAGAAACAATGGCAGTTAAAATCAGATTAAGAAGAATGGGACAGAAGAAAGCACCTTTTTATAGAATCGTAGTTGCAGATTCCCGTTGCAAACGTGATGGAAGATGTATCGAAGAAATCGGCACATACGATCCAAACCTTGAGCCAAGCGCTGTAACAGTTGATGAAGAAGCAGCTAAAAAATGGCTTGCAGCAGGAGCTCAGCCTACAGATGTTGTAGCAAAAATCCTCAAAGATGCCGGAATTGAAAAATAATTCAGATATACCAGGATAAGGTATTTCTGCAGCGTCCGTAGGGGACGGGTCAGGGAGGTATGTAATGAAAGAATTAGTGGAAGTAATTGCAAAATCTCTTGTTGAAAATCCGGATGAAGTAGTTGTTACTGAGACAGAAAAGGAAGACGCAATCATCGTTGAACTGAAAGTCGGACCTGCTGACATGGGCAAGGTTATCGGACGGCAGGGAAGAATTGCGAAAGCGATCCGAACTGTGGTAAAAGCAGCTTCTTCAAAAAGCAGCAAAAAAGTGATTGTAGATATTCTGCAATGAAAATAAGGGTCAGGAGCTGTGGAACATCCCATGGCTCCTGATTTGGGTTTAAGCGGATTTGGAATATGGATCAGCATTCGCTGTGAGCAGGCATAAAAGCAGAATGCAAATGACGTATGATATGAAAATTATAGGAGTCAGCAGATGGAAGATTTATTAAAAGTTGGTGTGATCACTACGACACACGGAATACGCGGGGAAGTAAAAGTATATCCTACCACAGATGCAGACAGATTTCTGGATCTGGAATATGTTCTGCTTGACACAGGCAGAGAGAAAAGAAAGCTTGAAATAGAGAATGTTAAGTATTTCAAGAACCTTGTAATCCTGAAATTCAGGGGAATTGATAATATTAATGATATAGAGATGTATAAAAAAAGAGAACTCTGGATCCCGAGAGAAGAAGCGCAGGAGCTGGAAGAAGATGAATATTACATTGCAGACCTGATCGGTATGGATGTAGTTCTCGAAGACGGAAGCAAATTTGGAACTCTGAAAGATGTAATGGAAACAGGCGCTAATGATGTCTATGTAGTAGAGGATGCCAAAGGCGAAGAAATTCTGCTCCCTGCTATCAGGGAATGTATCCTTGATGTGGATGTGGAGAAGAATGTAATGACCATTCATCTGATGAAAGGATTAATATAAATGAATTTTCATGTTTTAACCCTGTTTCCGGAGATGATTGAAAATGGCATGAATACCAGCATTACCGGACGTGCGATCACAAAAGGTCTCCTCACACTGGAGGCAGTGAACATTCGTGATTATGCATTCAATAAGCACCAGAAAGTGGATGATTATACCTATGGCGGCGGTGCCGGAATGCTGATGCAGGCAGAACCGGTTTACCTTGCTTATGAGGCGATTGCAAACCGTACGGCAAAAAAGCCAAGAGTTGTATATCTGACTCCTCAGGGGCAGGTATTTAACCAGGCTATGGCCAGAGAAATGGCGCAGGAAGAGAATCTGGTATTCCTTTGTGGACACTATGAGGGAATTGATGAGCGTGTTCTGGAGGAAATCGTCACAGATTACGTATCTATCGGAGATTACGTGCTTACAGGCGGCGAACTTCCTGCAATGGTCATGATGGATTCCATTTCAAGAATGGTTCCGGGTGTACTGAACAATCAGGAGTCCGGTGAGACAGAATCCTTTGCAGGAAACCTTCTGGAGTATCCGCAGTACAGCCGTCCGGAAGAGTGGCATGGCAAAAAGGTACCGGAGGTTCTTATGTCCGGTCATCATGCAAACATAGAAAAGTGGCGCAGAGAGCAGTCAATTTACCGCACGGCAAAAAGACGCCCGGATCTTCTTAAGAAAGCTGATCTGACAAACAAAGAATGGAACTATGTGCGCCAGTTAAGGAAACAGTGGAAGGAAGAAGAGGAGCAGATAAAATGAAAACATCAGATTTTTATTATGACCTTCCTCAGGAACTGATCGCTCAGGATCCTCTGGAGGACAGAAGTTCATCCAGACTGATGCATCTGTCTTTAAAAGATGGCAGCATTGAGCATCGCCATTTTACAGATGTTCTGGATTATCTGGAAGAGGGAGACTGCCTGGTCATCAACGATACAAAGGTAATCCCTGCCCGGTTATACGGACATAAAGAAGAGACAGGAGCACTGATCGAGATCCTGCTTCTGAAGCGAAGAGAGAATGATATCTGGGAGTGTCTGGTAAAACCCGGAAAGAAGGCACACCCGGGTGCTAAGATCACATTTGGAAATGGTATTTTAAAAGGTGAGATCATTGATGTGGTGGACGAGGGAAACCGTCTGATCCAGTTCCATTATGAAGGAATCTTTGAAGAAATCCTGGATCAGCTTGGCGAAATGCCTCTGCCGCCTTATATTACACATAAACTGAAAGATAAGAACCGTTATCAGACAGTTTATGCAAAGAACGAAGGCTCCGCAGCAGCACCGACAGCAGGATTGCACTTTACTAAAGAGCTTCTTGAAAAAGTAAAGGAAAAAGGTGTCAATATCGCTCATGTGACTCTTCATGTAGGTCTCGGAACTTTCCGCCCTGTCAAAGTAGATGACGTGGAAAGCCACCATATGCATTCCGAATTCTACATAGTAGAGGAGGATCAGGCAAAGCTGATCAATGACACAAAGAAGGCAGGTAAACGTGTAATAGCAGTAGGAACCACAAGCTGCAGAACACTGGAATCTGCAACAGGAGAAGATGGAATTCTGAAATCCGGAAGCGGATGGACAGAAATCTTTATCTATCCGGGCTATCATTTCAAAATGATCGATGCCCTGATCACAAACTTCCACCTGCCGGAATCCACACTTGTGATGTTGGTGTCTGCGCTGGCAGGCAAGGAGAATATCATGCATGCCTATGAGACTGCAGTGCAGGAAAAGTACAGATTTTTCTCTTTTGGAGATGCTATGATTATCATATAATGTCACCCAAATAATTATATCAATCAATTATCTGGTTATGAGCAAGTAGCGAAGAGGATGCTTTTATCTGCCTGATAAAAGCATAGTAAAAATATAAAAAAGAGCTGAGAAGTCCTTAACTGGATTTTTCAGTTCTTTTGAAGTATTGATGTGATTTTGGATGAATGAAGGCTCTATTTATTCGGCGTCCGAATTATCAGTATCATAGGATTCGTCGTATGTCTCTGCGTCTGTGTCATCTGAAGCTGAACTGTTCATATCAACGATATCGCTATCTGAAGCAGCTGTATCTGCAGAACTGCTCTGGGAGTCATTATTACTGTTATATTTTGCAGTAAAAGTACTGCCTTCTGCAGTAGAAATCCAGGAACTCCGCTCATTGATTTTTCCAAGGATTCTTGTTGCCTCATCACCTTTTGCCGGAGTTGGCTGATAATTATTATATCCATCATAGGCAGCAGAAGAAATGGAGCAGGGAATGATATTGGTCACGTTGTCTTTTTTTACCCCATCGGCATCAATAGTAAAGGTCTGCTGGTAGATCATGGTATCCATATCACTTGGAGAACTGTTGCCGCCGAAGCAGAAGTTTCCGAGGCTGTATACAATATTCCTGCCTTTATAAGTTTCAATACCCTGAAGTACATGCGGATGATGTCCGCATACAAGATCAGCGCCTTCATCGATCGCGATGCGTCCAAGTGTTGTCTGGTTGCTGTCCGGAACGGTTTCCGTTTCATTACCCCAGTGGAAGATCACTACGATCAGCTGTGCCCCGTCTGCCTTTACTTTTGCAATATTGTCTTTTAACTGCTGCTCGCGCTCAAGATGGTCGTACAGTTCATAGATACCGACTAATCCTACTTTGATTCCCTTTACATCCATAACAGCAGTTTCATCATATCCGAAATGAACGATTCCTGCATCATCCAGTGCTGCCAGAGTATCATTGAAACTCTGATCACCGTAATCATGACTGTGATTGTTAGCGGTATTTACGGCTTCTACAGATCCGCCTGTCAGAATAGAGGCATAGGATGCGGGTGCTTTAAACGCAAATGTTTTGTCCTCCCGTTCATCAGAATCGGTGAGTGTTCCCTCAAAATTTGCAATAGTCAGATCATCTGCGGAAAAAATATCTTTTACATTCTGCAGGAAATAATCTGCACCGTAATTTTCATAATAAACATTTAAGCTGGTATCATAATCAAAAGTTTCATCTGTGCCAAGAGTGCAGTCACCGACAACGCTGAGTGTCAGAGAAACAGGAGAAGATACTGTAGCATTGGAGGAATCCGTGTTCTGAGAATCTGAGGATGCTTTTTGGCTGTTGTCCTCAGAAGCGTTCATGGAAACAGTTTTTTTGGCTGCTGCCTGTCTGGAACTCATATAGTTGCTGCATCCGCGGATACCTGCCAGAATAAATATAAAAACCAGAACAAAGATACCGATACCTGTTGCAATCAGCAATTTTTGCCTTTTTTCCTGATAGTATTTTGATTTTTTGTAGATGTCTTTCCTGCGTGCAGAAGAAGATTTCGTCTGGCTTCGCTTGTTGGATTGTAGGCTCATATGTATAGTTCTCGCTTTCGTTTATAATAGATTAGAGATATAGTATTAAAAAAATATTAAAGAGACTGGGCAGTTAAAATATCTGAACAGATGATCAGAATTAACAAAAAATAAATCGTAATTGCTATAGGACATATTCAAAGTATATAGAGGATTCACAGAATCGTCAAGAAATAAGTCTTTTCATAAAACCGTATTTTTGTTATAATACCATGACAAAAGGTTACATAAATATTACAGACAAAGAATGAGATGTGTTATCCTAGAGCGTGTCTGAAAAATCATTCCCGCAATCTGCACGCCCCACTTTGCGGGATATTTCACCCGAATTCAGTTGCCGTAGCCCGCTACGGCGCCCTCATTCGGGCAAAATATCCCACAAATTGTGACGCACATCTTGCAGAAAGCCTTTTTCAGACACGCTCTAAAGCGTATGAAACATGCTCTGAAAGCGCTCAAAGATAATGAGAGATGGGTACGTGAGATAGCACTTCTCAGGAAAGAATATGAGGAAAAATAAAGATGAAAACATTGATATTCAACGGTTCACCGCGAAAGAACGGTGAAACTGCATATATGATCCGGACTCTGCAGGAAAATCTTGGAGGGGATTTTAAGGTGGTTAATGCCTATAGGGCAGATATCCGACCCTGTATAGACTGCAGATGGTGTTTTGACCATGCAGGATGCGCAGTCAAAGATGAATGGCAGGAGGTTCTTTCGTACATTGAAGAATGTGACCATATTATTATGGCATCTCCTGTATATTTTGAGGAGGTTACGGGAATGCTTCTTGCTGTGATGAGCAGACTGCAGACCTATTTCAGTGCAAGATATATCCGTAAAGAAGAACCTGTTCCTAAGAAGAAAACAGGAGCAGTTCTGCTGACAGCAGGAAGTATCGGACCCAGAGAAAAAGCGGAAAGTACGGCAGAGATGCTGCTTCGTCAGATGAGCTGTGACAGTCTGGGGACTGTATATGTGAACCGTACAGACAAAGTGCCGGTCAGAGACAGAGAAGATATCATACAGGAAATAAAAGATCTGGCAGGCAGATTGAGAACAGCAGAATAAATATTATCTGAAAATGAAACACCATTTGTGTTATGTGGAACAGACGAAAGGATGATTAAAATGAAAAAAATAAAATACTTTATGATTACAGGAATGCTTCTGGCATCCATCGGTCTTGCCGGATGTGGGAAGAAGTCAGAAGATGATATTACAAATAAGGAAATTTATCAGGATGATCTTGAACCGCTGACAGAAGAAGAGCTGAATGAAATGGATGCAGATACTTCTGACGAGGATATGAAACAGATCGATGAGCCTGAGGAAGAAACCGCTGACATTACAGATACTACAGATGCAACAGAAACTACAGATAAAACGGAAAATACAGATAAAGCAGAAACTTCAGATTCTTCTGCAAAAAAATCTGCGGATAAAACTGAAACATCAGATTCTGCAGATACAACGAAATCAGAAACTAAAACGAAAACTGAAAAATAATCACAAGGGGGCTGTCGCTGGAATTATTATTGCGACAGCCCCCTGATCATATTTCTGTAATTATCAGGAAAAAACCTCGTTCTTCAGTTCGTTCCCATCCATAAATGCTTTCGCATTTTCGAGAGTAGTCTCGGCAATGTTAGTCAGTGCTTCTTTTGTAAAGAATCCCTGATGAGAAGTCATCACTACATTCGGGAAGGAGAGCAGGCGCTGGGTAATGGAGCTCTGCAGAATACGCTCGGACATATCCTCGAATACGAAATCAGTTTCTTCTTCATAAACATCCAGTCCTACTGCAAAGAACTTATGATCACGGATTCCGGAGATCAGGTCCTCTGTCTTGATCAGGCCGCCGCGGGAAGTGTTTACAAGAATTACACCATCTTTCATTTTGGCGATAGTTTCTTCATTGATGATGTGTTTGGTTTCTTCTGTAAGCGGGCAGTGAAGACTGATGAGATCACTGGTTGCCAGAAGCTCATCCAGAGATACATATTCCAGATAATCCAGGTTCTTATTCGGGAAAAGATCGTAAGCGATAACTCTCATACCAAAACCTTTGCAGATTTTTGCCATTGCCTGGCCAATTTTTCCGGTACCAATGATTCCGGCAGTTTTCTGATAGAAATTAAGTCCCATCAGACCGCTTAAAGAGAAGTTGTTTTCGCGGCATTTGATGTATGCTTTATGTGTGTGGCGGTTTGCTGTCAGCGCAAGTGCCATTGCATGCTCAGCCACAGCTTCCGGAGAATATCCCGGAACACGCAGAACCTTCATTCCGAATTTGTGAGCAGTTTCCAGATCTACATTGTTATATCCTGCGCAGCGCATAAGGATCAGTTTTACACCCTGAGCATTCAGCTCTTCGATAACAGGAGTGCTCAGATCAGCGTTTACAAAAGCGCAGATTGCCTCATATCCTTTTGCAAGGGAAGCAGTTTCTTCGTGAATATTTGCTTCAGTAAATTTAATTGTAATTCCCGGATAGGAAGGAAGAAGCTTCTCGAAAAATTCTTCGTCGTAGTTTTTTGTGCCGTAAAATAAGATTTTCATAAATGTTAGCTCCTCTCTGGCTGTATACCTGTATGGTATACGCACCGTGAAAATTATAATATCAGTGTTTATAGCAATCCTCATAAATAATGCATCTTAATCCAGACCATCAGAGTGTGAAATCCTGCTATAGTAAAACAAATCGAATAATGTTAAAATAATAACAATCTTCTGACGATTCACATTATAACCGATTTATCGGAAAAAGAAAAGGCTATTTTGGATAAAATTTCTCAAGTATCTATAAAAATACAATCTGAGAGAGTATGAAGATACTTTAAACAGGAATTGCAAATTATGCTTTGTTATGAAAAGTATGTACAGAAAGACAAAAGATATGCAGGATAAAAAACATCTTGCGGGATATTACAGGTGAACAGTAAAAATTATGCTGCTGTCAACAAACATAAAAAAATGATATGTTGACAGCAGCATAATTATAAATGACAGTTGCTATTTTCCGAGAGAGTACAGATCTTCATAGAATTCCGGATAGGAAATTTTAACGCAGTCCCCATCTTTGATAGTAAGTGTACCGTCACAAATTGTACCTGCAACAGCAAAGGACATGGCAATACGGTGATCAAGATAAGAATTGATCTCGGCACCATGAAGTGGCTTTCCTCCATGGATGATCATTCCGTCATCAGTCGGCTGAATATCAGTTCCCATGCGTTTCAGCCCTTCTGTTACCACTGCGATACGGTCGGATTCTTTTACCTTCAGCTCCTGTGCGTCCCTGATAACAGTAGTCCCCTCTGCAAAAGCTGCCATTACAGCGATCATCGGGATTTCATCGATCAGTGTGGGGATGATCTCACCTTCAACAGTGGTTCCGTGAAGACTGCTTGTGCGGATCAGCAGGTCAGCGGTAGGCTCACCCTCTGTACTTGCATTCAGCAGAGTAATATCAGCCCCCATAGCCTTGCATACACGAAGCATTCCGTCTCTGGTTGGATTAATGCCTACATTTTTAAGAAGAATCTCACTTCCGGGAGTAAGAAGCCCTGCTGCGATAAAGTAAGCAGCAGAAGAAATATCTCCGGGAACTTTAATCTCGCGTCCGTTCAGTACAGGCTCCGGTTCAATAGAAGCAGTTGTTCCCTGGGAAGTCACATTTGCGCCGAAATAATTCAGCATGATTTCTGTATGATTTCTGGAAAGTACCGGCTCAGTAACGCTGGTGATCCCATCTGCATACATACCAGCCAGAAGCACGCAGGATTTTACCTGTGCGGAAGCAACCGGTGACTGATAATGAGCGGCATGTAAAGGCTTTCCTGTAATACGCAAAGGTGCGCATCCATTGCCTCTAAGACTCACGATATCAGCGCCCATAGACAGAAGAGGAGTCATAATCCTTTTCATTGGACGGGACTGAATGGAAGCGTCGCCGTTTAATTCGCTGGTAAAAGACTGTCCTGCCAGAATTCCGGAGATCAGTCTTGTGGTAGTCCCGCTGTTTCCTACATCCAGAGTTTCAGACGGAGCACTGAGTCCGTGAAGTCCCTTTCCATGAACGAGGATTTCGGAAGCATTTCTTTCAATATCGATTCCCATTTTCCGGAAACAGGAGATAGTAGAGAGACAGTCAGCTCCCTCAAGAAAATGTGTGATCTTTGTAGTACCCTGTGCAAGAGAACCGAACATGACTGCACGATGAGAAATGGATTTATCTCCGGGTACAGTGAGTTCTCCTCTGAGGTTTGTCTGTTTTTTTATTTCCATGTTTGATTCCTGCCTGTTTTTATAATATTTCTGTATTTCCCTGCAGCTATTTATAGCAATCTGCTTTTGACAAAATATTTTTGAAATGAATGTCAAAGGGTGATCTGTTTAGAGCGTGTCTGAAAAAGGCTTTCTGCAAGATGTGCGTCACAATTTGTGGGATATTTTGCCCGGATGAGGGCGCCGTAGCGGGCTACGGCAACTGAATTCGGGTGAAATATCCTGCAAAGTGGGGCGTGCAGATTGCGGGAATGATTTTTCAGATACGCTCTAGCGTTCGTAGACAATATAATTTCTTTTTTTAAGGAGTGCGGCACCCTTTTCCATAGAGATTCCGTCGTAGAATTCAATTTTAAGGACACCTTCCTCGAATTCACGGTTGTGAATGATACCGATATTTTTAATGCTAATCTTCTCCATCGCAAGGATAGTGGCAATCGTAGCAATACCGCCGGCCTCATCCGCAATATCAAGATACAGGACATAAGCTTTTTTCAGCAGACCATTGTCTACCACATCAATAGAATCACGGTAATCCCTGGAACTTGCAAACATCTGATACAGACTCCTGGAGTCCTTGTTATCCACAAAACATTTGATCTGAACCAGCAGGCGGATGTAGTCATCCAGAACATTGGAGATATTCTGATTATTTTCCACACAGATCTGCTCCCACATAATTGGAGAAGAAGAAGCAATACGTGTGATATCACGGAAACCTCCGGCTGCAATCGTTTTCATGTATTCCTGATCACTGTCCAGCATATTGACAAGATTTACCAGTGCAGAAGCAATAATATGAGGCAGATGGCTGACTCCGGCAGTGATGAAATCGTGTTCTTCACTTGTAAGGACCATCGGGATCGCACCAAGGGAAGAAATCATCTCTGTGAAATCTGTCAGGCGTTCCAGTGCAACTTCACCGCCCGGAGTAATAATATAGTAAGCATTCTCAATCAGACGGTCACTGGAAGCTTCGAATCCGGTCTTCTCAGAACCGGCCATTGGATGACCTCCGATAAAACGGGATTCCATTCCAAGACGTTCTACTTCTTTATGGATAATGCCCTTGACACTTCCAACATCTGTGAGGATCGTGTCAGGACCGATATTGTCTTTGAAATATTCAAGATATTTTACATTAAATTCTACAGGAGCACACAGGAAAATATAATCACAGCTCCTGAAACGTTCATCATGTTCTTCACATACAGCATCGATCATATTGCTGCTTACTGCTGCAGCAAGTGTTTCCCGATCCTGATCATAAGCAAGAAGTCGGTAGTCTTCATGGTATTTTCGGATGGCCTTGGCAATTGATCCGCCAATCAGTCCGAGACCGATAAAACCGATAGTTTTCATAGTGGTTTTTGCATCCTTTCAGGTAACATTATTCGTAACTGTGAAAATACGGAACAGTTACATGATTTCATAATTTACTATTTTAAAGGATATGATTTGAAAAGTCAATTCATACGGCACTTTTATACATAAATAATTTAAAGCGGCAAAGCGAACGCCGTATCATATGCAGATATCTTCACTGTCTTTCGCACTCTAGTGTGCCGACAAGTTGATTCTTGAAACAATCTTGCAGGATAAATTTTTTTATTTCAAGGCGGAGGAAGGAGGCGTAGCGGTGGCTACGGCGACCGACGACAACGCGGAAATAAGAAATTTAAACGCAAGATTGTTCGAGAAATCAACTTGTTGGCACACTAGTTACGAGGACTGTTATAGTCAACTGAAAAAACGATGCATTATAAATATTCGTACAATCAAAATCAGTCAGCCAGCTGCACACTTGAGATAAAATTCACAGTCGAGATCCATGAAAATTACTGAAAATATATAAAATGCTCATCAATTTACAAGAAGTTCACAAAAAAAGATGTTAAAATTTCATAAAATACTTGAAAAATATAAAAAAATTTAGTAATATATAGCCATATCGTTGCTGCGGACGTTGCAGGCGGCAATAACATAACAGACAAACAGGGAGGTACGCAACATGGATGTATTTAGAACTGACCGAATTAGAAATGTAGTCCTTTTAGGTCATGGGGGCGCTGGCAAAACTACACTGGCAGAAGCAATGGCTTACTTAGCAGGAATGACTAACCGTCTCGGAAGAGTAGAAGACGGAAATACTGTCAGCGATTATGACAAAGAAGAGATTAAGAGACATTTTTCCATTTCTACCACATTGATCCCGGTACCGTGGGATAAGGTAAAGATCAATGTGCTGGATACTCCCGGATATTTCGATTTCGTAGGCGAAGTAGAAGAAGCAGTAAGCGCAGCAGATGCAGCGATCATTGTAGTTTCCGGTAAAGCAGGCGTTCAGGTTGGAACACAGAAGGCATGGAACTTATGTGAGAAATATAAACTTCCGAGAATGATCTTTGTCACAGATATGGACGTAGATGATGTCAGCTACCGTAAAGTAGTAGAACAGCTCACTGAACTCTACGGCAAGAAGATCGCACCGCTTCACTTCCCGATTCGTGAAGACGGCAAATTTGTAGGATATGTAAATGTTGTAAAACAGGCAGGACGTAAGTACATAGATAAAGGTAAGAAAGAGGAATGCCCGATTCCTGAATACCTGGATGAATATCTGGAAAAATATCACGATATCCTTATGGAATCTGTTGCAGAGACCAGCGAGGAATTCATGGACCGTTATTTTGAAGGTGATACATTCTCAGTAACAGAGGTTTCCGCAGCACTTGCAATGAACGTACAGGAAGCATCTATCGTACCTGTATGCATGGGCTCACCAATCAACCTTCGCGGTGTATCCAACTTATTGGATGATATCTGCGGATATTTCCCAAGCCCGGACAAACGCTCCTGCAACGGAATCGCTCAGAAGACAAATGAGATCTTTGAAGCAAACTACGACTTCACGAAAGTGAAATCCGCATATGTGTGGAAAACAATTGCAGACCCGTTCCTTGGCAAATATTCTCTTATTAAAGTATGCTCCGGTGTTATCAAATCCGATGACACTTTATTAAACGTAGAGAAAGGCGAAGAAGAACGTCTGAATAAATTATATGTACTTGAAGGATCCAAACCAATCGAGGTTCCGGAACTTCATGCCGGTGATATTGGTGCAATTGCCAAATTAAACAGCGTACAGACTGGTGACAGCCTTGCGACAAAAGCAAATCCGATTCTTTATCCGAAGGCACTCCTTTCCACACCATATACCTGCAAGAGATTTAAAGCAGTGAAGAAGGGTGATGAGGATAAGATTTCCCAGGCACTTGCGAAGATGATGAGTGAAGACAAGACACTTCGTGTAGTAAATGACAGTGCAAACCGTCAGAGCCTTATCTATGGTATCGGTGATCAGCATCTCGATATCGTTATGAATAAATTAAAAGAACGCTACAAAGTAGATGTTGAGCTGAGCAAACCGAAGGTTCCGTTCCGCGAGACGATCCGTAAGAATGCAGATGTAGAGGGTAAACATAAGAAACAGTCCGGTGGACATGGACAGTATGGACATGTTAAGATGCGTTTCGAGCCATCAGGCGATCTGGAGACACCTTATGAATTTGAACAGGTTGTAGTTGGTGGTGCAGTTCCGAAGAACTACTTCCCGGCAGTTGAGAAAGGTCTTCAGGAATGCGTATTAAAAGGACCTCTGGCTGCATATCCTGTAGTTGGTGTGAAAGCTACCTTATATGATGGATCTTATCATCCGGTAGACTCCTCAGAAATGGCATTCAAGATGGCAACGATTCTTGCATTTAAGAAAGGCTTTATGGATGCATCACCTGTACTCTTAGAGCCAATCGTATCTATGAAAGTAACTGTTCCGGATAAATTTACCGGTGATGTTATGGGCGACCTGAACAAACGCCGCGGTCGTGTTCTGGGTATGACTCCTGACCATCAGGGAAATACAATCATCGAGGCAGATGTACCTCAGCTTGAGATCTACGGATATTCCACAGATCTGCGCTCCATGACAGGCGGAAGCGGAGAATTCTCCTACGAATTCGCACGCTACGAGCAGGCTCCGAACGATATCCAGGCAAAAGAAATCGAAGCAAGAGCAAGCAAAGTGGATAAAGCTGAAGAATAAAAAAAGGGTAATTACTGATAGAGCAGTAATTTGTGTTAGCGCAGTAATTAAAATATAGTTAAGAAATAAAAATGGCAGGACATTTTGCAGAGATGCGGAATGTCCTGTTTTTTACGTTTTGTTGACACACTCTAGTGGTGTATTACTCGAAAATGCGAAATAAGTGCCATTTGTAAAGCAAAAACACTCGATACAGCGAAACGTTACATTGACAAACAGCCTTTGTTGAATTAAAATAAATTTTTAGGATAAGATGTCCATAATCGGACTGAAACCGCCGAAAATAATAAAAGCAGCTGTGTAGCTCAGTGGAGCAAACAGTAGTGGTGTCATGGACGCACCCTGAAAAAGACGGTATCTCGCCTTAAGTCAGATGCCCTGGTAATTCTGTTGCCGGGTAGTTCACATACAGCAAAATGTTGGAGGAAGTATAGAGATGAAATACTTGTTTAAAAAGATCGAGCCTAAGTGGCAGGCAAAATGGGAAGAAGCCAAAGTCTTCGAAGCCAAAGATAACAGTGACAAACCTAAATTCTATGGTCTGGTAGAGTTCCCATATCCAAGCGGTGCCGGTATGCACGTAGGACATATCAAAGCATATTCCAGTCTGGAGGTTATTTCCAGAAAACGTCGTATGGAAGGCTATAATGTACTTTTCCCGATCGGATTTGATGCATTTGGTCTCCCGACAGAGAACTACGCAGTAAAGACCGGAACACATCCACGTATCATCACAGATGAGAACATCAAGAGATTTTCCAATCAGTTAAAGAAGGTTGGATTCTCTTTTGACTGGAACCGTGTGATCGATACAACAGATGAAGACTACTACAAATGGACACAGTGGATTTTCCTGAAAATGTTCGAAAAAGGTCTTGTATTCAGAGACAGAACACTGGTTAATTACTGCCCGCACTGTAAAGTAGTCCTTTCCAATGAAGACAGCCAGGGCGGTAAATGTGATATCTGCCACAGCGATGTTGTTCAGAAATCAAAAGATGTATGGTATTTAAGAATCACCCAGTATGCAGATAAGCTTCTGGAAGGTCTGAAAGATGTAGACTATCCGGATAATGTAAAACAGCAGCAGATCCACTGGATCGGCAAATCAAAAGGTGCTTTCGTTAACTTCGATGTTGACGGAATCGATGAGAAACTTGAAATCTATACAACTAGACCGGATACTCTGTTTGGTGTAACATTCATGGTAATCGCACCGGAACATCCGATCATTGACAAATATGCAGATAAAATCACAAACATGGATGAGATCACTGCATATCGTAATGAGTGTGCAAAGAAAACAGAGTTTGAGAGAACTCAGCTTGTAAAAGATAAAACAGGTGTAAGAATCCAGGGACTTGAGGGAATCAACCCGGTTAACGGTAAGAAAATCCCGATCTACATTGCTGACTATGTAATGATGGGATATGGTACAGGTGCTATCATGGCAGTACCTGCTCACGACCAGCGTGACTATGATTTCGCGAAGAAATTCGGTATCGACATTATCGAAGTTATCAAAGGCGGAGATATTTCCAAAGAAGCCTATACAGGCGACGGCGAAATGGTAAACTCCGATTTCCTGAACGGATATGCAAAGAAGAAAGATTCTATTGAGCGTATGTTGGAAGAACTGGAGAAAAAAGGAATCGGTAAAGCCGGTGTTCAGTATAAGATGAAAGACTGGGCATTCAACCGCCAGAGATACTGGGGTGAGCCAATCCCGCTTATCCACTGCCCGAACTGCGGTGTTGTGGCAGTTCCGGAGAACGAACTTCCGCTGCGTCTGCCGGATGTAAAGGACTTCGAGCCGGGTGAAGACGGACAGTCCCCACTTGCAAAGATTGATTCTTTCGTAAACTGCACATGCCCGAAATGTGGTGCTGCAGCGAAGCGTGAGACAGATACTATGCCTCAGTGGGCAGGATCTTCCTGGTATTTCTTAAGATATACAGATCCGCACAATGCAAATGCACTGGCAGATATGGACAAACTGAAATACTGGATGCCTGTTGACTGGTACAATGGTGGTATGGAACACGTTACCAGACATATGATCTACTCCAGATTCTGGCATCATTTCCTGTATGATCTTGGCGTAGTAAATACACCGGAACCATACGCAAAACGTTCTATCCAGGGACTGATCCTCGGACCGGACGGAGATAAAATGAGTAAATCCAAGGGCAACGTAGTTGATCCACTGGATATTGTAGAAGAATACGGCGCAGATACTCTTCGTACCTATGTACTGTTTATGGGTGACTATGGCGCAGCTACACCGTGGAGCGAGAACTCTGTAAAAGGCTGTAAGAAGTTCCTGGATCGTGTTGCAGGGCTGACAGATATCCTTTCTGAAGAATCCGTATCTGATGAACTGGAGATGAAACTCCACCGTACCATCAAGAAAGTTTCTTCTGATATCGAGAACCTGAAATTCAATACTGCGATCGCCAGCCTGATGACACTCATTAATGAGATCACAGCAGAAGGACACTTAAGCAAAGATGACCTTACCATCTTTATCAAACTGCTTAGCCCGTTCGCACCGCATATCTGCGAAGAAATCTGGGAATTCATCGGAGGTGAAGGCTTACTGGCAGTTTCCGAATGGCCGAAATACGATGAAGGCAAAACAATTGCCAAGACCGTTGAGATCGGTGTACAGGTAAACGGTAAAGTAAGAGGAACAATCGTAATCCCTAACGGATGTGAAAAAGAAAAAGCATTCGAGATCGCCAAAGCAGACGAGAGAATTGCTTCCTTCCTGGAAGGTAAGAACCTTATCAAAGAGATTTATGTACCGAACAAGATCGTAAACTTTGTTGCGAAATAATAGAAACAGTAAAAAGAGGACTGACAGAAATTTTTCTGAACAGTCCTCTTTTGAGTTTGACAGCTATATTAAGAGACCTTTAGACCTTTTCAGGCAACCGCCTGCTGATATGCCGGAATGTCAGTGTAAACACGATTCCCTTCACAATAGAAGAGATTGTAAGCGCCCACCATACACCATTTAATCCCATTCCCGCATGTGTCAGGATTAATGCCAGCGGGATTCGTGAGCCTGTCAGGATCACACTGATCGTACTGGATAATCTGGTGCGTCCAAGTCCTGATAATGCGCCCACTGTCATCAGCTCAATGGACATAAAGATTTCACTGAATCCGATAATGACCAGATAATTGACAGCAGTATCCAGAGCTTCTTTTTCGTGGAAAAATAACCTGGCAATTGGTTCCGGAAGAAAGACAAAAGCTGCAGTGACAAACAGGCCCCAAATTGTGAGAACGCGAAATGACAGACTGTAACCTTTACGGATACGGTCTTTTTTTCGTGCACCGTAGTTTTGGGCAATAAAAGCATTCAGTGCTGAAGCAAAACCATCAGCAGTATTCCAGGATACGGATTCAATCTGTCCGCCAACACGCTGCGTTGCAATAGCGGCAGCACCATAACCGGAAACCATACGGGTCAGAATCATGGAGATGAAACAGTAAATGCTTCCCTGTATAGCTGTGGGAAACCCGATCCTGAAAATGTGCTTATAATATTCTTTTGGAAAAACAGACAGCAGATTCAGATGCTGTAAAACATTGGGCTCCAGTCTGGAATGCCGGATACGCATAACCATCACCACAAAAACCAGAATCTGTGAACTTACTGTCGCAATAGCGGCTCCGGCAACCTCCAGCCTCGGGAAAGGTCCGATGCCAAGGATCAGCAGCGGATCCAGGATCATATTTCCTGCAAGCCCGATAAAGTTTGCAAGCAGGGGAGTGCGGGAATCTCCCTGCGCAGTAGAGAGTCCGGTCAGCGTCAGATTCAGATAAGAAAAAAGAATCAGCCCACAGGTGATCAATGTATAAGATCTGGCAGCAGTATAAGTTTCTGCATCGGTCAGATTAAAAAATCCCAGCAGAGGCTGTATGAAAATAACACAGACAGCAGCAAACAAAATGCCGGACAGTGCAGTGAGCTGCAGAGAACCGGCGGCATAGGAACGTGCCTGGTCATAATCTTTGCGCCCGCATGCCTGAGCTGTATTTACCTGTCCGCCCATTCTTGACAGGGATGCAAGCCCCTGGGAGAGCCAGACATACATTCCGCCTACTCCCACGCCTGCAACCGCCTTCGCACCAAGCAGTCCGATCCATGCCATATCCATAATACTGTATGCTGTTCCCAGCATGGAAGAAATCATGATAGGCAGAGCCAGCTCTGCCAGAGTTTTCAGGATCGGACCGGAAGTCAGATCCACATTTTTTGCTTTACTCATTTGTAATAACCCTTCATGTACCAATTATTATAATACTTTTGTAGTCCATTTACTGCAGTCCCATACCTGAGAAACCACATCGCGGTAAAACTCCGGTTCATGGCAGATCAGGAGAATGCTTCCCTTATATTCGATCAATGCCTGCTTCAAAGCTTCTTTTGCATCCACATCCAGATGATTGGTAGGCTCGTCCAGAAGCAGAATGTTCGTTTCTTTATTCACCAGCTTACACAGACGCACCTTCGCCTGCTCCCCGCCACTCAGTACACGTACCTGACTTTCAATATGCTTGGTAGTCAGACCGCATTTGGCGAGAGCAGACCGCACCTCATACTGAGTATAAGACGGAAACTCCGCCCAGATCTCATCAATACAGGTAGTCTTGTTATCACCCTTTACTTCCTGCTCAAAATATCCAATCTGAAGATTCTCCCCAAGTTCGCAGGAACCCTTCAGAGACGGGATCAACCCCAGAATACTCTTCAGTAAAGTTGTCTTACCGATACCGTTTGCACCAACCAGCGCAATCTTGTTTCCTCTTTCCATAGAGAGAGTAACAGGTCTGGAAAGAGGTTCATTATAACCAATAACCAGATCCTTCGTTTCGAAAATATATTTCCCCGGAGTGCGTCCGTATTTAAAATGAAACTCAGGCTTCGGCTTCTCGGCAGCAAGCTCGATCACATCCATCTTATCCAGCTTCTTCTGTCTGGACATTGCCATATTTCTTGTAGAAACCCTGGCCTTATTTCTTGCGACGAAATCCTTCAGTTCACTGATTTCTTGCTGCTGGCGTCTGTAAGCAGCCTCAAGCTGAGCCTTCTTCACCTCATACACTTCCTGGAAATGGTCATAATCCCCGACATAACGGTTCAGTTCCTGATTCTCCATATGATAAACCAGATTGATAACAGAATTCAGAAACGGAATATCGTGGGAGATAAGGATAAATGCATTCTCATAATCCTGCAGATAACGCTTCAGCCATTCGATATGTTCCTCATCCAGATAGTTGGTAGGCTCGTCCAGAAGCAGGATATCCGGCTTCTCCAGAAGCAGCTTGCCAAGCAGAACCTTGGTTCTCTGACCACCACTCAGGTCTGTAACATCACGTTCCAGTCCGATATCCAGAAGTCCCAGGGCTCTGGCAACTTCCTCCACCTTCGCATCGATCACATAGAAATCATGCATGGTAAGGGTATCCTGAATAGTTCCCAGCTCTTCCATCAGAGTATCCATCTCCTCAGGAGAAGCAGTGCCAAGAGAGTCACAGATCCCATTCATTCTTTCCTCCATCTCAAAGAGATAAGAGAACGCAGACTTCAGCACGTCACGGATGGACATACCCTGAGAAAGGACAGAATGCTGGTCCAGATAGCCGACACGTACATTCTTTGCCCATTCAATCTTACCCTCATCCGGCATCAGCTTTCCGGTTACAATATTAAAGAAAGTAGATTTACCTTCCCCGTTGGCACCAACCAATCCAATATGCTCGCCCTTTAACAGGCGGAAAGACACATCATTAAAAATCGCCCTGTCTCCGAAACCATGTGTCAGATGTTCAACATTCAAAATACTCATAAAAAGAAATTCTCCTTAATTATTGTTATATAATGTCAGGGTCCAAAGGTATTTCACCCCTGACCTGACATCCACGAATTACTTACTCCGCTGCAAAGCAGCTCCCGCAATTCTTTTAATATTTGTAACTATACAACAGTATGATCAGACTTCCCTGACTCCTTTTAATGACGGCTCAGCCATCAGCGAATAATTTGTATAATAAACCACAAATCCGGGCTTCGCCCCTGCAGGTTTTTTCACCTGCTTCTTCTGGATATAATCAATCTCCACCTTAGGGGCAGTACGTCCTTTGGAATAATAAGCGGCAAGCTGTCCCGCAATCTCAAAGATATGATCCGGCAGTTCTCCGTCCTTAGACTTCACGACCACATGCGAACCGGCCATCTTCTTGGCATGAAACCACCAGTCATTCCCTGTGGCAAACTTAAAGGTAAGCTCATCATTCTGGAAATTATTTTTTCCCACATAAATATCATACCCATCCTCAGTCACATAATGGAACGGCTTAGACTTACTCTGCGCCTTCTGCCCCTTCCTGCGGTCATAATGCTTCTTAATATACCCATACTCCATCAGCTCTTCCTTGATCTGTGCCAGATCACTCTCAGCCAGAGCAATATCCAGAGCATTGGAAACAGACTCCAGATGCTCAATCTCGCTTCTCGTATCTGCAATCTGCTCAGTCAGAGCCTCCTCCGTACGCTTCAGCTTTCCATACTTGTCAAAATACTTTTTGGAATTCTCCGCCGGAGTCATAGTAGGATCAAGAGGAATGGTAATCTCCTCGTTGGTATAATAATTCAGAGCCTTAAACGACTTACATCCATCCTCCAGCCCATACCCGTAAGTATTGATCAGCTCCCCGTAAACCTTATACTTCTCTTTCTTCGCAGTATCCTTCATCTGCTTCTCCTGCAGACTCAGCTTCTTACGGTTACGCTCCAGCGCAGTCTGCACGATCCTCCTCAGATCCGAAGACTTCTGATGGATACGCGTCAACGTATTCTTTGTCGCATAATAAGTCTCCAGCATCTGTGAAACACTCTCAAACTCCACAGAATGATACTCCGGTCCATACTGCTGGAACGCAAACACACCATACTCCACAGGTTCTTCCCCCCGGTAAACAATATTCGGAGAAAAATCCCCCTCCACAACCTGATCCATCAGCCTGCGGAACGTATGATACAAATGCACCCTCGCCGCCTCATCCAGAGACTGCGCTGCATCACTCCCGTCGATCGAAGCCCTGAAACAGATCTCCTCCGCAACAACCGGACTGATTCCAGTAAGAGAAGAGTAAACAGCCCTGGAAATATTACAAGGCTTCCTGCACACAACATCACAAAACTCCTCCTCACTCACAGTCAGCGGATTCAGCTTGTCCTGCGTCTTCGGAATAAAATACTCCCTTCCCGGAAGCACCTCACGCACAGAACTCATATGAGAAGAAACATGCTTGATACTATCCAGGATCATTCCCTTATCATCACAGAAAATAATATTACTGTGCTTGCCCATCAGCTCCATGATAAGAACCTTCTTACAGGGATCCCCCAGCTCATTCAGATGCTCCAGCTCAAACATCACCACACGCTCCATCCCCGGCTGCCTGATATACGAAACCCTCGCACTTCCAATATGCTTACGCAGCAGCATGCAGAAATTAGGCGCAGTCATAGGGCTGGGCTTATTCTTAGAAGTAAAATAAATCAGCGGAAGAGAAGCACTGGCCGAAAGCAGCAACCTGCACTGCCCATTCGCCCCCTTCCCCGTAATCAAAAGCTCATCCGCCTCCGGCTGAGCAATCTTATTAAACCGTCCTCCATCCAAATTCAAATGCAGCTCCTTCACCATAGCCGCAATCGTAATCCCATCAAAAGCCATATAAAAACACTCCTTTTTAAATAATACTCACAAGAATCAAAATCTCAGTCCCCAATATGACTGATAACAATTTTATAATTGACAGGTAATACATAAAATCTAAACACCACCTACGTCAGAAAGGCAAAGCCCTTTCTGACAAACAAACTATAATAAGCTTTTCTGAAAGCCGTTCAATTTAAAGGATATACCATATACCTCCAACAGCCAACTACCAGCAGGAGAAAATAAATAGTTCCGGGCGCATTTGCAGGGGTTGTAGTAACTCTTAGGCTTCGGGAATCTGCGTTATGAAAAAAACAGCAACCTGTCTGAGCGAAGCGAGTTTTGCTGTTTTTTTCATGCCTTTAGCAGATTTCCGAAGCCTTAGAGTTGACTAAACCCCGAAACCGCGCCCGGAACTATTTATTTTCTCCTGCGTCCTACCTGCGTCCCACCTGCGGCGTCCCTCTTGTAAGTATACCACACATTTCCTACCGCCATCAACGAAAAAATGTTTGACTCCCATTCTATAATGAACTATAATAAATCTGTATGTAAACCAGAACAGGCACACATACCCCGACACTAATAGACAGACAAAGAGAGAAAAACTATGATAAAAAGCATGACAGGTTTCGGCCGGGCAGAAGTCGTGACCAAAGAAAGAAAAATAACAATCGAACTAAAATCTGTCAACCACAGATACCTGGACCTCAGCATCAAAATGCCCAGAAAACTCAACTTCCTGGAAGGCGCAGTCAGAAACCTGATGAAAACCTACATCCAGAGAGGCAAAGTTGATGTATACATCACATACGAAGACTACACCCTGGACAACGGAGCTCTCAAATACAACAGAGAACTCGCATCCGAATACATCACCTGTCTCAAACAGATGCAGCAGGACTTTGACCTTGACTACGATATCAAAGTCAGCACCCTGTCACGCTATCCGGAGGTACTTGTCATGGAAGAACAGTCTGTTGATGAGGAAGCACTCTGGGAATCTCTGGAACCGCCCCTTCGCGAGGCATGTGAGAAATTTGTCCAGACAAGGATACTGGAAGGCAGAAATCTTGAGAAAGACCTTATCGGAAAACTGGACAGCCTTGAAGAAAAAGTATTACGTGTAGAAGCCCGCTCTCCGGAAGTAGTCAATGCCTACAGGACCAAACTGGAAGCAAAAGTTTCCGAGTTGCTGGAAGACACACAGATCGACGACAACCGCATCGCAGCAGAAGTCATCCTGTTTTCAGACAAAATCTGCAATGATGAGGAAACCGTCCGCCTTCACAGCCACATCAGGAACATGAAAAAGATGCTCACAACAGAGAAAGAAGGCATCGGACGCAAACTGGACTTCATGGCACAGGAAATGAACAGAGAAGCAAACACGATTTTATCCAAATCAAGTGATCTGGAGATCTCCAACATTGCCATTGATCTGAAAACAGAGATCGAGAAAGTCAGAGAACAGATCCAGAACGTAGAATAGAGGAAGAAAACGTGGCAAGACTTATTAATATCGGTTTTGGAAATGTAGTCAATTCACAGAAAATCGTGGCAGTGGTAAGCCCGGATGCGGCACCTGTAAAAAGAATGGTGCAGAGCATAAAGGGAACCCGGTCACTGATTGATGCAACTCAGGGGCGAAAGACAAAAGCAGTGATCGTCACAAGCGACGATTATCTGGTGCTCAGCGCACTTCAGCCTGAGACCATTGCCCGGAGATTTGCAGAAATATATGAAAACGAGGATAAGGGAGAGACCCATGAATAAAGGAATTTTAGTAGTGGTTTCCGGATTTTCCGGTGCAGGAAAAGGCACAGTAATGAAACGTCTCATGGAGAAATATGATGGTTATGCATTATCTGTCTCCGCAACAACCAGAAAACCCCGTCCCGGTGAAGAGGACGGCAGAGAATATTTCTTCCGTACAAGGGATGAATTTGAGAAGCTGATCGAAGAGGATGCATTGCTTGAATATGCCCAGTATGTGGAAAATTATTATGGTACCCCACGCTCTTATGTCGAAGAGCAGCTTCAGGCAGGCAGAAATGTAATCCTTGAGATCGAAATCCAGGGCGCAATGAAGATCAAAGAGAAAATACCGGAAGCACTTCTGGTGTTTGTAACTCCGCCGACTGTGGAGGAACTGGAACGCCGTCTCACAGGCAGAGGAACAGAAACCGCACAGGTGATCGCAGACAGACTTGCAAGAGCCGGTGAAGAGGCAGAAGGTATGGGACAATATGACTATATTCTTGTCAACGATACTGTAGAGGAATGCGTAGACCATCTTCATCAGATTATTGTGAGTGAACATTCCAGAGTATCCAGAAATGCAGAATTTATCGCAGATATCCAGAAACAGACAAAAGCATTTCAGAAATGATAAACATGCGGCCCAGACCGCTTAAAAGAAAGGAGAAAATACATGATACATCCGTCTTATACAGAATTAATCGAAGCAATCAATACAAACAGTGAGGACGACGATACAACAATGTCCCTTAACAGCCGTTATTCCCTTGTACTTGCTGCAAGCAAACGTGCACGCCAGATCATTGCAGGTTCCAAACCAATGGTAGAGGGTGCGGCAGGCAAGAAACCTCTCTCAGTTGCAATCGACGAGCTCTACAAAGGAAAAGTAAAGATCCTTGCTCCGGAAGAAGAGGATGAAGAAGGAACAGAACAGACAGCTGAGGCACAGACAGAAGAATCAGCACAGGCTTCTGAAATCACAGAGACTGCTGAAACAGCAGAAGAAACAACTGCAGAAACAACTGAAGAGTAAGAACTGATGGTAACACAATAGATAAACAAAAGGATGTGTCTGAGAATTACAGAGGTATATTTTCAGGCACATTCTTATAGGAGAATTTATGAAATTATTATTCGTATCATTAGGCTGTGACAAGAACCTTGTAGATTCCGAAGAAATGCTTGGACTTCTTACAGGTAACGGGTTCGAGATCGTAGATGATGAAACTGAAGCAGAGGCCATTGTGGTGAACACCTGCTGCTTTATCAATGACGCAAAGGAAGAGAGCGTCAACACCATCCTTGAGATGGCAGAATACAAGAAATCCGGGAGCTGTAAAGTCCTGGTTGTCACAGGATGTATGGCACAGCGTTATAAGAATGAGATCATTGAGGAAGTACCGGAAGTAGATGCGGTACTTGGTACAACTTCCTACGAAGACATCCTTAAGGCAATCCGTGAAGCAATGGAAGGAAAACATTTCCAGGAATTTAAAGATATTGATTATCTTCCGGAAAAGCTTGGCAAACGTGTTCTCACAACAGGCGGACATTTCGGATACCTCAAGATAGCAGAAGGCTGTGATAAACACTGCACCTACTGTATCATCCCGAAACTTCGCGGTAAATTCCGAAGCGTTCCGATGGAACGTCTGGTAACACAGGCAAAGGAGATGGCAGAGGAAGGCGTAAAAGAGCTGATCCTTGTCGCACAGGAGACAACCGTATATGGAACTGACATATATGGAAAGAAATCTCTTCATATCCTCCTGAAAGAGTTATGCAAGATCAAAGGAATCCGCTGGATCCGCGTGCTTTACTGCTATCCGGAGGAAATTTACGATGAACTGATCCAGACCATGAAAGAGGAGAAGAAGATCTGCCATTATCTGGATCTTCCGATTCAGCATGCAAGTGACCGTATCTTAAAGAGAATGGGAAGAAGGACAACACAGGCAGAGCTGGTGGAGATTGTAAATAAGCTTCGCCGTGAGATTCCTGACATCGTGCTCCGTACCACTCTGATCTCCGGATTCCCCGGGGAAACACAGGAAGACCACGAAGAGCTGATGGGCTTTGTGGATGAGATGGAATTTGACCGTCTGGGAGTATTTACTTACTCACCGGAAGAAGATACACCTGCAGCAACGATGCCTGATCAGGTTGCGGAAGAAGTCAAAGAGGACAGACGTGACGAGATCATGGAGCTTCAGCAGGAGATTTCCTATGATAAGGGAACTGACCGTATCGGACAGGAACTTCTCGTGATGATCGAGGGAAAAGTTGCAGATGAGAGCGCATACATTGGCAGAACTTACGGAGATGCACCAAAGGTCGACGGTTATATTTTTGTGCAGACAGGAGAACTCCTGATGACAGGAGATTTTGCAAAGGTACGTGTGACCGGTGCACTGGAATATGATTTGATAGGAGAGTTGGCAGATGAATACACCGAATAAACTTACAGTAGCCAGAATGATCCTGGTTCCGTTTCTTGTACTGTTTATGCTTACAGACCTGGGCGGTGAGGCAAACCGCTATATAGCACTTGCTATTTTTGTTGTTGCAAGTGTGACCGACTGGTTTGACGGAAAGCTTGCCAGAAAATACAATCTGGTGACAAACTTTGGAAAATTCATGGATCCTCTTGCAGACAAGCTGCTTGTGTGTTCTGCAATGATCTGCTTTATTGAACTGGAAAAACTTCCGGCATGGTTTGTTATCATTATTATAGGAAGAGAATTTATTATCAGCGGATTCCGTCTGATCGCAGCCGAGAACGGTATTGTGATCGCGGCAAACTACTGGGGCAAATTCAAGACGGTTTCCCAGATGATCATGATCATTTTACTGCTGATCGATCTGGGCGGAGTGTTTGATATTCTGGAACAGATATTTATCTGGCTTTCTCTGGCACTTACCGTTATTTCCCTGATCACATATATCTGGCAGAACAGGAGTGTTCTGTCCATGCAGGATTAGAAAGAAGGCTTTAATATGGCTTCAGAAAAGGAAGCATCAGAAGAATCAGCATTAGAGAAAACAGCATTAGAAGAAACAGTTGTAGGACTCCTGAAAAAAAAGAAAATGACACTGTCTCTTGCCGAGTCCTGTACAGGCGGTGCGGTAGCAGCGGACATCGTAAATGTACCGGGAGCTTCGGAGGTATTTATGTGTGGTTATGTCACATATACAAACCGCGCCAAAAGAAAATGTCTTGGAGTAAAGAAGAGTACACTGAAGAAAGAAGGTGCTGTCTCAGCCAAATGTGCCGGACAGATGGCAAAAGGCGGAGCAAAAGCAGCCAAAACCGATGTCTGTCTCTCTGTGACAGGACTTGCAGGCCCGGGCGGTGGAACAGAGGAAACACCGGTGGGAACCGTATTTATGGGATGTTACTGTGCAGGAAAGACAACTGTGAGGGAATTTCACTTTGAGGGCGACAGAAAAAGTATCAGAGACCAGGCAGTTGAACAGGCGCTGACATTTGTCTGCGACAGGCTGCGCAAATATGACAGATAATAATTGGTGACAAGTTACATTACTGAACATAAGAGTACATTTCGGAAAGTTGATGAAATGTACTCTTTTTGTTATCATGGCAATTCGTATTAACCGAATCAGGTAAGTTTCCTGCGGAGTCTGCGAAAAGCAATAAGCAGTGGGTGGGGGCTTGGTCACCGCATCATTTTCATAAGGTTCACCACTTTATCAAGTTTTTGTGCCTCTGCGGGAGATTTCCCCATCTTCAGCACTTCAATGATCGCAGAAATCTCATCAGCATTAAATTTCAGACCGCCTTTTTTCCCCTGAGCAGCTGCACTCATCAGGAAAGGCAGCATCTCATTTGCACCCTTTGAACTTCCCTGGGAAGCCAGATTCTGAAGCATATCAAGCTTGGAACGATCCATGCCTGCAAGCTTCGGGTTGTTGCGCCAGTCATCATTCATGGGAATCCTCCTTCTCACCATCTGCAGGCTGATTCATGAGCTGCAGCATCTGAACCATAGCCATCATATTTACCATCTGATTTAATTTATCCCTGCTGGGACCATAACAGAAGCTGCGGATATCATTGATGATATCCACTGGATTCTGGGCCGGCATGCTCATGGCACACAGATCGCTGCCGGAACTTCTTTTGCTGAAAACAGAAACCGTATTGATAAATTCAACCGCTTTTTCATAGACTGAGAAAATCTGCTGTCCTTTTGGCGGAAGATAAGGAATGGCGGCTTTTATCATCTGTCCGCGGTCAGAACTGACCATCTGATCCAGCAAAGTCTGGGAAATCTGCTCTTCATTCATAATATCTGCTTCCATTTTATGTTTTTTATTAACAGAATATGACGGGGAGAAGGATTCTGACATATAATAAAGTAGAATTTAAATAACTGTGAGACTGCTTTACTGCACGCTGCCTCAAATTTTATGGAATTGCTGCAGGTATCATGCGTTTGCAGTTGCAAAAAATGGAGAATCAGATATGGGATCAGAGTCAGAAGAAAAGAAAGAAATGCTTATTATAGATGGAAATGCTTTTTATGAGATAGATCTGGAGTGTGTGAAAAAGAAAAAACAATGTGCTCAGACAGTGCACCCGGAAAAGAAAACAGACAGGATCAATTCCCAGAATATGAAAGATAAGGATAATATCAGGCAGCATGAATAATAAGGACGAAATTATAATCCTGTAAAATATAAAGAGGCAGAGGGAAAGATCCCCCTGCCAACAGAAAATGATTGTCAGCAGCCACATCCACAGCCATTGTTTCCACATAACAGAAGCAGCACGATAATAATCCAGCAGTTGTCACCGTTGCCACATCCGCCGCAGCCATTGCTGCATCCGCAGTTATTGTTTCCGCACAGGCACAGAAGGATGATGATCCAGAGGATATTACAGCAGGAATTATTTCCGCCTGAAAGTCCCCATCCACTGTTACATCCACATCCGTTATTACATCCGCAGCCATTGTCGCATCCGCATCCGCTGTTATTAGCGCAGCCACATCCGCATCCTCCTCTGTCCTCACATCCGCAATTTGTAGCAGCTAAGTCGCTCATATTAAATCCTCCGTTTTTTTTCTTTACAATCCTATCATATGTGGAACCGCAAAAAGTGTTACAGTTTCATCATTGTTCATTATGTTCACAATAACCAATAACCTTAAGTTCGATGCGAATTGTTGCTTTTCACAAGTTGACAATAATATATGAATTCGATATAATATACCACGTAACAAATCTGTAATGATTGAGAAAGAAATGCAACGATAACCCAATTAAAACGTAAAACAATACGTATAAAAAGAGAGGAAACGGAGAATAAGAATGAAGAAACATGGGAAACTATTGTTAAAGTATCTGCTCCTTTTTGTGATGACCGTTTTTGTAATGGGCTGTTTTAGTGTATCCGCGGCAACAAAAACAGGATTTGTCACTCAGAAAGGGAAAACCTATTACATAAACAAAGACGGTTCCAAACAGAAAGGCTGGCTGGAACTTAAGGGTAAGAAATATTACTTTGATAAGAAAACAGGAGTTCAGGTAAAAGGCTGGGTAAAAGACTCCAGCGGACAGGCGATCCGATACTTTACCAACGGAGCCGGATATATGGTGACAGGATTTATCACTGATTCCAATGGAAATACCCGCCATTTTGATGAGACAACAGGCCTGATGACAAGAGGCTGGCTTACAGATACAGATGAATATAAATATTATTTTTACAGCGGTTCCGGCGTTATGGCCAAAGGCTGGGTGGAGAACAAAAAAGAACAGAAACGCTATTTCAGTCAGGTCAATGGACGTATGTGTACAGGCTGGGTGAAGAGCAGTGTCGGAAATTACAGATACTTTAAGCCGTCAAATGGAATAATGTATACAGGTCTGGAGAAAATTGACTCAGACTATTACTATTTTTCAAAATCAACCGGTGTCCGTTATCAGAAAGGTTTCGGAACCGTAGGAAGTAAGAAATATTATTTCAACCCTTCAGATGGTAAGGCGAAGACAGGCTGGCTTGAGCTTGATGGAAAGAAATATTACTTTGATACCTCAGGAGTGATGCTGGCAAATACCATCGCTTCCATTGACGGAACTACATACAGATTTGATTCTGACGGTGCTGCAACAAAGACTTCCGGTAATGATTACACAGTAGAGGGCAAATATGTCAAGGTCTTTGATGCGAAGAATAATAAATACTACTATATGGAAGAAGAGTTCCTGAAACATCCGGGAATTGCAGACGGAAAGGTGTCAGATCTGGATCTTCTGGCAGCAGTGTGTGATGCAGAAGCAGGAGATCAGGGAGTCGTGGGAATGGAGGCAGTTGCGCTTTGCGTATTAAACTGTACCATTGACCAGTATAAAGAATTTCCGTCACAGATCCGTTATGTGGTATATCAGGGAAAACCTACCCAGTATGCGGTTGTCACAGACGGAGCACTTCTTAAAAGACTGAAAGGCCAGTTTGAGGACAGGACCAATGCCTATGCGGCAGCAAAGGCAGCCATGGAAGTGTTCAGTAACTATGTGAATCATGGCACAAAGAGAACACTCCCGGGATTTAAGACAAAGGATTTCAATTACAAATTCTTTATGACTCCGGCAGCATTTAAGGCACAGAACCTTAATTTCAGCAAGCTGGAATATGAACAGTATAAAGGACATGTATTCTTTGTGGACTGGATTTCAGGGTGAGTACATTAATGCTTTAAGTTGGTGAAATATGAAGAGGATTGCTATAAATTCCTTGACAAATAAATTTTGTATTTGTATACTTGCAGATATATGATATAAAAAAGCACAGATGGGAAAGAGTAACATAGGGAAAACAGACAGAGAGCTGCCGGCAGGTGAGAGGCGCGTGGGGAACTTGTGTGAATACCTCCCGGAGCTCTGCACCGAACACTTCAGAGATATTGTAAGGTAAGTAGGCTGCAGCGGAGTGGCATCCGTTAACATGCTTAAGTAACAGAGAGAACCGTTGTTTATCATAACAATGGCATGGTTTGTTACTTATTGAGGCAGAGAATGCGAGTTTTCTGTGAATTTAGGTGGTATCGCGGGACCCGGTTCTCGTCCTAAAGGGACAGGAACCGGGTTGTTTTATTTTATTACGAGGAGGAAACAAACAATGACAGTTTGGGACGAGCTGAAAGCCCGTGGTCTGATTGCCCAGGTAACAGACGAAGAAGAGATCAAAGAAATGGTAAATAATGGAAAAGCCACATTTTACATTGGCTTTGACCCTACCGCAGACAGCCTTCATGTGGGACATTTCATGGCGCTCTGCCTGATGAAACGTCTGCAGATGGCGGGAAATAAACCAATCGCATTATTAGGCGGCGGAACCGGTATGATCGGTGACCCGTCCGGAAGATCTGATATGCGTCAGATGATGACAGTGGAGACCATTCAGCACAACATCGACTGCTTTAAGAAACAGATGGAACGTTTTATCGACTTCTCAGACGGCAAGGCATTAATGGTAAACAATGCAGACTGGCTGATGAACTTAAATTATGTAGAAGTACTTCGTGATGTTGGACCACATTTCTCTGTAAACCGTATGCTCTCTCACGAGTGCTACAAACAGCGTATGGAACGTGGACTTACATTCCTTGAGTTCAACTATATGATCATGCAGAGCTACGACTTCTACATGCTGTATCAGAAATACGGCTGCACCATGCAGTTCGGCGGTGATGACCAGTGGGCAAATATGCTTGGCGGTACAGAGCTGATCCGTCGTAAACTTGGAAAAGACGCTTACGCCATGACAATCACACTTCTTCTGAACTCCGAAGGTAAGAAGATGGGTAAAACACAGTCCGGTGCTGTATGGCTTGACCCGGAGAAGACTTCTCCTTTCGATTTCTATCAGTACTGGAGAAACGTGGATGATGCAGATGTTATCAAATGTATGCGTCTCCTTACCTTCCTTCCGTTAGAAGAAATCGATGAGATGGCGAAATGGGAAGGAAGCCAGTTGAATAAAGCAAAAGAAATCCTTGCATACGAGCTGACAAATCTGGTTCATGGCGAAGAGGAAGCAAAGAAAGCGCAGGAAGGCGCAAGAGCACTTTTTGCAGGCGGCGCTGATACAGCACACATGCCGACAACTGAGCTTGCAGACGAAGACTTCTCAGAAGAAGGAACAATCGACCTGATCTCCATGCTTGTAAAAGCAGGAATGGTTCCAACACGTTCCGAGGGACGTCGTGCCATTGAACAGGGCGGTGTTTCCATTGACGGTGAGAAGATCACAGATGTGAAATACACAGTTGCCAAAGATGCACTTACAGGTGAAGGTGTAGTGCTGAAAAAAGGCAAAAAGAAATTCAATAAAGTTCTGGCAAAATAAAAAATTCATTATAGAAATATCGGCGGATACTGCTGAACCGGTGCCGCCGATTTCAGGAGGAAAAGATTATGAAGAAATACGGAGTAAACGAACTTCGTCAGATGTTCCTGGACTTCATGGAAAGCAAAGGACATCTGGTAATGAAAAGCTTTTCCCTGGTACCACAGGGAGATAAGAGTCTTCTGCTGATCAACGCAGGTATGGCTCCGCTGAAACCATATTTTACAGGTGCTGAAATCCCGCCGAGAACAAGAGTAAGTACCTGCCAGAAATGTATCCGTACAGGTGATATCGAGAATGTAGGTAAAACTGCACGCCATGGTACATTCTTTGAGATGCTTGGTAACTTCTCCTTTGGTGACTACTTTAAGAAAGAAGCCATCCACTGGTCCTGGGAATTCCTCACAGAGGTAGTAGGACTGGATGCAAACCGTCTTTATCCTTCCGTATATCTGGAAGATGATGAAGCATTTGACATCTGGAACAAAGAAATCGGAATCCCGGCTGACAGAATTTTCCGTTTTGGAAAAGAAGATAACTTCTGGGAGCATGGCGCAGGCCCCTGTGGTCCATGTTCAGAAATCTACTATGACCGTGGAGAGAAGTACGGCTGCGGGAAACCTGGCTGTACAGTAGGATGTGACTGCGACCGTTACATGGAAGTATGGAACAACGTATTTACCCAGTTTGAGAACGATGGAAATGGAAATTATACAACACTGAAACAGAAGAACATTGATACAGGTATGGGTCTGGAACGTCTGGCAGTTGTTGTGCAGGACGTAGATTCCATCTTCGATGTAGATACCATCTGCGCACTGCGTAACCTGGTATGTGAGATTTCCGGAAAAGAATACGAGAAGAATTATAACGATGACGTATCCATACGTCTGATCACAGATCATATCCGTTCTGCAACATTTATGATCTCCGACGGTATCATGCCTACAAACGAAGGCCGCGGTTATGTACTCCGCCGTCTGATCCGTCGTGCAGCACGTCACGGACGTCTTCTTGGAATCGAAGGCCCCTTCCTTGCAAAATTAAGTGAAGAAGTGATCAATGGTTCCAAAGCAGGATATCCGGAGCTGGAAGAGAAGAAAGAATTTATCTTTAAAGTTCTCACAAATGAAGAAAACCAGTTCAACAAGACCATTGACCAGGGTCTTCGTATCCTTGGAGAGATGGAAGATGAGATGAAAGCAGCAGGAGAGAAAACACTTTCCGGCGAAAATGCATTCAAATTATATGATACTTACGGATTCCCGATGGATCTTACAAAAGAGATCCTTGAGGAAAAAGGATATGATATCGATGAAGCTGGCTTCCAGAAATGTATGGAAGAGCAGAGAAACAAAGCCCGTTCTGCACGTGAAGTGACAAACTATATGGGTGCTGACGCAACTGTATATGATGATATTGATGTAAATGTTACAACAGAATTCGTAGGATACGATCATCTTACCTTTGATTCCAAAGTAACAGTCCTTACAACAGAGACAGAGATCGTAAACTCCCTGATGGAAGGACAGAAAGGAACTGTCTTTACAGAGCAGACTCCATTCTACGCAACTATGGGTGGACAGGTCGGAGATACAGGTGTGATCGAAACTGCAAACGGTAAGTTCGTAGTAGAAGACACTATCAAGCTTCGCGGCGGCAAATTTGGCCATGTAGGTCATATGGAATCCGGCATGATCTCTACAGGCGAAACAGTTTCCCTGAAAGTGGATGAAGCTGCAAGAAGAGACACTGAGAAGAACCACAGTGCAACACACCTTCTTCAGAAAGCATTAAAGACAGTTCTTGGAAGTCATGTAGAACAGAAGGGTTCTCTGGTAACACCGGACAGACTTCGTTTCGACTTTGCTCATTTCCAGGCTATGACAGCTGATGAAATCGCACAGGTAGAAGCGCTTGTTAATAAAGAAATCCAGGCTGGTCTTGAAGTCCGTACAGATGTTATGGATGTGGAAGAGGCTAAGAAATCCGGAGCAATGGCTCTGTTCGGAGAGAAATATGACCAGAAGGTACGTGTGGTATCCATGGGCGACTTCTCCAAGGAACTCTGCGGTGGTACTCATGTGGCAAACACAGGCAACATCATGCTGTTCAAGATCGTTTCCGAATCCGGTATCGCAGCAGGTGTGCGCCGTATCGAAGCTCTGACAGGAAATGGTGTTCTGGAATACTATAAGAAACAGGAAGAACTGCTTCATGAAGCTGCAAAAGCCCTGAAAGCAAATCCTGCAGAGATCGTAGAGAAGATCGGACATCTTCAGGGAGAAGTAAAAGCACTCTCCAGTGAGAACGAATCCTTAAAGAGCAAACTGGCTCAGGGAGCTCTGGGAGATGTTATGGATAAAGTAGTAGAAGTCAAAGGTGTGAAACTTCTTGCTGCAAAAGTAGACGGAGTGGATATGAACGGACTTCGTGACCTTGGCGACCAGCTGAAAGGCAAACTTGGTGAAGGTGTTGTCCTTCTGGCAGCAGTAAACGGTGAGAAAGTAAACCTTCTTGCAATGGCTACTGATGCAGCACAGAAAGCAGGCGCTCACGCAGGTAACCTGATCAAAGCAGTGGCAGCTATCGTAGGCGGTGGCGGCGGCGGACGTCCGAACATGGCTCAGGCCGGTGGAAAGAACCCTGCCAAAGCTCAGGAAGCCGTAGATGCAGCAGCAGGAATCCTTGAAGGTCAGATAAAGTAAAAATTGTTACTGCTCACTTTGTGACCAGCAACACGCTTCGCGATGCACAGAATTTATGCTAATCGCATAAATTCGCGCGGTATGTCTCGGGATTTTGGCATATACATGCCAAAACACCTCGCGGGATAGTGGCGTGTGAATAGTAACTAAAAAAATCTGCAAAATTTAACCAAAAAGATGTTGACGAACCCACAGGCAATGATATATAATATCACTTGTGCAAGAAAAAATACCCAGACAGTTGTATTTTAGCACAATCTACAACTGGAGGGAGGTTAGGTGTGAGTCTATGTCAAACGTAATCGTAAAAGAGAACGAGACTTTAGATAGCGCTCTTCGCAGATTCAAGAGAAGCTGTGCAAAAGCAGGAATCCAGCAGGAAATCCGCAAAAGAGAGCATTACGAGAAACCAAGCGTTCGTCGTAAAAAGAAATCTGAAGCCGCAAGAAAACGTAAATATAATTAATTGTGCGCAAAAATCCCTGGCAGTTCTGTCAGGGATTTTTATCATAATTTGGACAATAATCAGGGGAAGGAAGTAATCTTGAAGGCAGAAAATAACAAAATACTTAAAGAAAAGAAAAACTGGATCCTTTTACTGTTTAAAAAACTGGCAAAGCTGATTTTCAACAGAATCTTTTATGTTGCGGTTGCAATGCTTGTCCAGCTCGGATGGATCTTAATGATGGTACTGCGTCTGGCCGCTTATTCCAGATATATTGATATCGGATTGAGGCTGATAGGTATTGTGCTGGTATTATGGATCCTGAATAAGGAAATAAATCCTTCCTACAAACTGGCCTGGACAATGCTGATCCTGATCCTGCCAATTCTTGGAGTGGTATTATATTTTGTATTTGGACGTTCCAGGATCGCTGCGATCATGCAGCAGCATTTTGAACAGAGGATTGAGGAGAGCAGGGAGTATCTGCGGGATCGGCCACAGACGAGGCAGAAGCTGGAGGCTCTGGATCCCTCGGCTTCAAATCAGTCCAGATATATTTCGGATGTTTCCAGATTTCCGGTCCATGAGAACACAACTGCAGAGTATTTTCAGGTAGGAGATGATATGTTCCCGGTGCTTGTGAGGGAACTGAAACAGGCGAAGAAATACATTTTTATTGAATATTTCATTATCAATGATGGGGTGATGTGGCAGACAATCCTGAATATTCTGGAAAAGAAAGCTGCGGAGGGTGTGGATGTGCGCCTGATCTATGATGGATTTGGCTGTCTCACAACACTTCCCCATAAATATTATGAAGAACTTCAGAAAAAGGGAATCAAATGTCAGGTATTTAATCCTTTCCGTCCCATTCTGAACATTATCCAGAATAACCGGGATCACAGGAAGCTCTGCATTATTGACGGATGGGTTGGATTTACGGGAGGCATCAATCTTGCAGATGAATATATCAACCAGAAAGAGCGTTTCGGACACTGGAAGGATACCGCTGTTATGCTCAAGGGAGAAGCTGTCTGGAATATGACGGTAATGTTTCTCCATATGTGGACGGTGATCGGCAGATCTGAAGAAAGTATTGATTATGAAGCCTATTTTCCCCACAGATATCATGAGGGAGAATTTGAGAGTGACGGATTTGTCCAGCCATTCTGTGATACACCTCTGGATGAGGAGGTTGTCGGTGAAGATGTATATCTGAACATTATCAACAAAGCAAAAAAATATGTATATATCTGTACTCCTTATCTGATCATAGACAATGAGATGATGACTGCCCTCTGTCTGGCAGCCAAAAGCGGGGTGGATGTGCGTATTATGACGCCGGGAATCCCTGACAAGAAGCTGGTATTTATCCTTACCCAGTCCTATTACAGGCAGCTTCTGGAAGCCGGTGTAAAGATTTATGAATATCAGCCCGGTTTCCTTCACGCAAAATCCTTTGTGAGTGATGATGAGATTGGAGTTGTGGGAACCATCAACCTGGACTATCGAAGTCTTTATCTTCATTTTGAGGATGGTGTATGGATCTACAGAAACAGAGTAATACAGGATATCAAAGATGATTTTATCCAGACTATGGAATATTGCAGGCAGATAGAACCGGAATTCTGCCAGAACAGAAATATAGGGCTGCGTATCATGCAGAATATTTTCCGCGCATTTGCGCCGCTGATGTAAAATGAGCACTGAAAATCATATTTTTATGGTTTTCAGTGCTTTTTATCTGATTATGATCAGGTATCGGATTGAGAATATTTGCCTGATTGTACTGTGCTCCGTATGGATTGGATCCTATACGGTATTTTACAGAATTGCCATAGTATCTACGCATTATTTTATTGGATTGCTATATAATGAATAAAAACAGTAGTCTCAGTGTGCCGGCAATCAGTCTGTCGGTACATTGATCGGAGAGAGAATATGCGAAAAAAATGGATCTCCATAATATGCGCTATACTTATCATGGTCTGCACCATCACTGCACCCGTGTATGCCGCCGGAATCTTTTTGCCCGAGGAAAGCAATACTAAACAGGCAGAATCCACAGATCTTATTGAAGCACCATCAGGAATCTTAATGGAAGCGCAGACAGGAACAGTCGTTTATCAGAAGGATGCGGATACCAGACGAAGCCCTGCCAGTATCACGAAGATCATGACTCTGATCCTGATCTTTGATGCTCTGGATAAAGGCAGCCTGAAAATGGACGACACAGTCACAACCAGTGCCCATGCAAAGTCAATGGGCGGTTCTCAGGTGTTTCTGGAGGAGGGGGAAATCCAGACAGTGGAAACCCTGATCAAATGCATTGTAATCGCGTCAGGAAATGATGCCAGCGTAGCAATGGCAGAGCATATCTGCGGCAGTGAGCAGGAATTTGTTCGCCACATGAATGAACGGGCAGAAGGACTTGGGATGAAAAATACTCATTTTGAAGACTGCTGTGGTCTGACAGAATCTCCCGATCATTACACAACAGCCAGGGACATTGCCATCATGAGCAGGGAACTGATCACAAAATATCCGAAAATTCTGGAATATTCTTCCATATGGATGGAAAATATCACCCATGTGACCAGGCAGGGGACAAAGGAATTCGGACTTACCAATACCAACAAACTGATCCGCAGCTATGAGGGCTGTGTCGGCCTGAAAACAGGAAGCACCAGTATTGCAAAATACTGCCTCAGCGCAGTCGCAAAAAGAAATGATATTACTCTGATTGCAGTAGTGATGGCAGCCCCGGACTATAAAGTGCGATTTAAAGATGCAGCCTCCATGTTAAATTATGGCTTTTCAAAATGCAGTCTGTACATAGATAAGAAAATGGAAGCTCTGCCTGAGATCCCGGTCAGAAATGGAAAGAAAAAGACGGTTTCCCTGGTTTATGAAGAACAGTTCCACTATCTGGATACCACAGGACAGAATATCGGGAATGTAAAAAGAAAGCTGAGAATCCACAGGGAAGTAAAGGCCCCGGTGAAAAAGAACACCCTGGCAGGGGAGATGATCTATTCCGTCGATGGGAAGGAACTGGGAAGAGTGCGGATCCTTTACGGGGAAAATGCAGGAAAAGCCACATATCCGGACTGCCTGAAAAAAGTCGTCATGAGATTGTAAACGTTACTGAGAACAGAGTGAACAGTAACCTGTAAACAAAAAGTATTTTGGACAGTTTTATAATTTTTTGACAAAGGACAGCAATCCGATGTATAATAAAATCCAAATGGGTATTGAGGGAAATAAAAACAAAAGGAAGGTACTATATAATGAAAGAAATCCGTACAGAAGATGCCGTAGGGCACATTTTATGCCATGACATCACACAGATTATCAAAGATGTAAAAAAAGGGGTGCTTTTTAAGAAAGGTCATATTGTCAGAGAAGAGGATATTCCTCTGTTACTCTCTGTAGGAAAAGAACATTTATATGTGTGGGAGAAGAAAGAAGGAATCCTTCATGAGAATGAAGGCGCAGAGATCCTTTATAAGATCTGTGCCGGAGATTCGGACACCATGCATGGTTCTGATATAAAAGAGGGAAAGATCGAGCTGATCGCAGACATTGACGGAGTGCTTAAGATCCGCAGGGAAGCTCTGTTGGCTGTCAATTCACTTGGAGAGATGATGATCGCATCCCGCCATGGAGATTTTCCTGTAAAGAAGGGCGACAAACTTGCAGGAACCAGAATTATCCCTCTGGTGATCGAGAAGGAGAAAATGGATCGTGCAGCAGAGGTGGCAGGCACAGAGCCGATCTTTTCCATTCTGCCATATAAGAAGAAAAAGGTGGGTATCGTAACAACAGGAAGTGAAGTGCAGAAAGGTCTGATCACTGACACCTTCACTCCTGTACTGAGAGATAAATTTGCAAAATTTCCATCAGAGGTCATCGGTCAGACAAAACCGGGTGATAATATGGAACAGATAACAGCCGATATCCTGAAATTTATCGAAGAGGGAGCCGATATGGTAGTCTGCAGCGGTGGAATGAGCGTAGATCCGGATGACAGAACTCCGGGTGCGATCAAAGCAACAGGAACCCGCATCGTATCCTACGGTGCACCCGTACTTCCGGGAGCTATGATGCTGGTTTCCTATTATGAGAAAGACGGCAGGCAGATACCGATCCTTGGGCTTCCGGGATGTGTTATGTATGCAAAGAATACCATCTTTGATCTGCTTCTGCCGAGACTGATGGCAGATGATGAGATTACATTATCAGAGATTAACCAACTTGGAGAGGGTGGACTCTGCCTGAACTGTGATGTCTGTACATTCCCGAACTGCGGATTCGGAAAATAATATCCCGCAGAATGCGTTGTCAGACACAAAGTGAACATAAAGGGAAAAGAAAACTTGCATGAAAAGATTTAAAACCGTACATTATACAATCCATTCTAACAAAATAAAGGATGCGAGAGGCATCAGATTTGCGGTGCTCGCAGATCTTCATGGCATGGAATTTGGCCCTGATAACAGAAAGCTTCTGGAGACGATCCACCGGTACAGACCGGATGGGATTCTCATTGCCGGTGATATGATCGTGAGAAATGATTCTGCTTCTTTAAAGACTGCATCATCTCTTCTGCGGAGCCTGGCTCAGCAGTATCCTGTTTATTATGCACTGGGAAACCATGAATATAAGCTGTACAGGACAGATCCTCAGGAGAACTGTATGGCAGCCCGATATCAGGAATATGAAAAGGAGCTGAAGACAGCCGGGATCCATATCCTGCATAATGAATCCTGCAGCCTGCAGGTGGGAAAAACCAGCCTTACTGTCTATGGTCTGGAAGTACCTCTGATCTATTATAAAAAGCCATTTTCTCCACAGCTTAAAAGAGAGGAAGTCAGAGAACTGATCGGAGAACCATCTTCCGATTCCCTGAATATTCTTCTGGCTCACAGTCCCAAATATGGAGATACCTATTTTGACTGGGGGGCAGATCTGATCCTGAGCGGGCATTATCATGGAGGGATTGTAAGAATTGGCAGGCACAATGGGCTGCTTTCCCCACAGCTTCATCCATTTCCGAAGTTCTGCTGCGGAGATTTCCACAGGAAGGAACAGCATATGCTGGTAAGCGCAGGAGCAGGGGAACACACTATACCTGTAAGGATCCATAATCCCAGAGAATTGCTGATGGTGGATCTGAAACCGAATGCCTGAGAATATTGTTACTGTCTGCTGACTGTATGGCAGCGAAATATTTACTTGAAAAGGAAAAGACTGTGCTATGGGAATTCCGGTAAAGCTGGAAGTATTTGAAGGTCCTCTGGATCTCTTACTGCACCTTATCGAAAAAAATAAAATAGATATCTATGATATCCCCATCGTGGAGATCACAGATCAGTATATGGAATACATCCATGCCATGGAGCGGGAAGACCTTGGTGTCATGAGCGAGTTTATGGTTATGGCAGCCACATTGCTGGATATCAAGTGTAAAATGCTTCTCCCGAAAGAAGTCAATGAGGAGGGAGAAGAGGAAGATCCAAGAGCGGAACTGGTGGAGAAACTTCTGGAATATAAGATGTATAAGTTTATGTCCTATGAACTGAAGGACAAGATGGACGATGCGGCAAATGTATTCTTTAAAGAGCCCACTCTTCCCGATGAGGTACTGCAGTACAGAGAGCCTGTAGATCCAAAGGAACTTCTGGCAGGTCTCACATTGGAGAAGCTGAATGCAATCTACAAGTCTATCATCCGCAGGCAGGAAGACAAGGTCGATCCTATCCGAAGCAAATTCGGAACCATCGAGAAGGAAGAGGTCAGTCTGTCTGATAAGATGATAGAGATCAAAGATTTTGCCCGTACCCATCAAAAATTCAGCTTCCGGAATCTCCTGGAGAGTCAGTGCTCGAAAGTACAGGTGATCGTCACCTTTCTCTCCATACTGGAACTGATGAAAATGGGATACATCCACGTGGAGCAGGACGGGCTGTTCGATGATATCTCTGTTGAAGTACAGACAGATCCGGACACATGGAAGAATCTTACGGAATTTGCGGAAGATGAACCGCAGAATACAGAAATCAATATGTAATAAAAAGGATAAGGAATGAGGAAGACTGAGTGAAGATTAAGGAGACAGAAGCTGCGATAGAAGCAATACTTTTTGCAATGGGCGGTTCCGTAGAACTGCCCCGGATCGCCAGAGCCATCGGTGTGGACGAGAAGACAACAGGAAGGATCATCCGCAATATGATGGACCGTTATCAGGAAGAGAACAGAGGCATCCAGATCATAGAACTGGAGAATTCTTTCCAGATGTGTACAAAGAAAGAATATTATCAGTATCTGATCAATATTGCCCTGCATCCTCAGAAACCGGCACTGTCAGATGTTATGCTGGAAACCTTATCCATCATTGCATACAAACAGCCGGTTACAAAGGCGGAGATCGAGAAGATCCGAGGGGTAAAATGTGACCACGCCATCAACAAGCTGGTAGAATACAGTCTGGTCAGGGAACTTGGGCGTCTGGATGCCCCCGGACGTCCGATCCTGCTCGGGACCACGGAAGAGTTTCTGCGCTGCTTCGGCGTACAGGATCTGGAATCCCTGCCTGTCCCTGACCCTGTCCAGATAGAGGACTTTAAGGCAGAGGCAGAGGAAGAAATCCAGCTGAAACTGGATGTGTAAGATAAAGGAGAAAAAATAATGCCAACCACATATGCACATGATTTATTTGGAAAAGAAGTATATAAGAGACTGCCTTCAGATATGAAAGCTCTGATCCGCAGACATGGAGATCTGTACAGGATCGGTTTACATGGGCCGGATATCCTGTTCTACTATATGGTTTCAAAGAATCCTGTCACCCAGTTCGGGATTGAGATGCATCATGAGAAGGCAAGAGCCTTTTTTGAAGAAGGGATGCGGCAGGTCAGAAGAAATGATGATGAGGCACTCTTTGCATATCTTCTTGGATTTGGCTGTCATTATATTCTGGACTCCGCATGTCATCCTTATGTAAATAAGATGGCTGCAGAAGGAGTTATTCCTCACATTGTTCTGGAGAAAGAATTTGACCGTGTGCTTATGGAAGAGACAGGTAAAGATCCTGACCATTATTATCCGGCCTGCGGAATCATGCCGAAGATGGAATATGCCAGAGTCATCCACAGGGCCATTCCTCTGGTGAAAACCATGAACATTTATATTTCTGTCAGGATGATGAAAATTCTTACCAATTTCATGGTGTGTGATGACCATGGAAGAAAACGCAGGATTCTGGGGAAACTTCTGAGACTGGGAGGAGAGTCCATCGGCTCTGTCATTGAACATTTCATGACTGCCGAAGCAGTAGAGCAGGCAAAAGCTCCCATGCCTGAACTTGAGAGGCTTTACAGAGAGGCGGTTCCTGAAGCTGTGGAATATCTGGGAGAACTTTATACCTTAAGAGAGGGAGCTTATCATCTGAGCAAAAGATGGGACCGGACTTATAACGGGTAATGGGCATATCCCGATATTTTTCGGAACTGTGACAGTCATATTCCGGACATGCAGGCATAAATTATCTTATAGGGTGAAGCAAAATCCTGCAGATATCCTGTAAACAACAGATCTGTGAATAACCGTAAATTATGAACAGTGATATTCATGGATTGCCAGCATGTGAGGTGGAGTATGAGAATGAAACATATTGCCGCTGTCATTGTTGTGACGGCGGTATTATTGTTTACGCAGACATACACCTCCGCCCGGGGAGCGGAGTACAAAATACCTCAGACAGTAGACATGACACCTGTTGCAGAAGAACCGGCAGAACTGTACGCATTATCAGCAGTCCTCATGGACGGAGAGTCCGGCAGAGTACTCTATGAAAAGGACGGAGAGCGGCCTCTGGCAAATGCCAGCACAACCAAGGTGCTTACCTGTATTGTGGCACTGGAGAACTCTCCGGGGGATGATTATGTTCAGGTTTCTCAGAATGCGGCATCCCAGCCGGAAGTGAAGCTGGGACTTCAGAAAGGAGAACAGTATTATCTGGAGGATCTTCTGTATTCCCTTATGCTGAAAAGCCACAATGATACAGCGGTTGCCATTGCAGAACACTGCGGGGGAAGCGTGGAAGGCTTTGCCAGAATGCTCAACCGGAAAGCAAAACAGATAGGATGTAAGAATACGTATTTTATCACACCTAATGGCCTGGATGCTGAGGATGCGAATGGAAAACATCACACAACAGCCAGAGATCTGGCACTGATCATGCGCTATGCTGTTAAAAACGAAACATTCCTGCACATTGCACAGACCAGAGACTATACATTCTCTGAGATCACAGGAAAGAGAACCTTTTCCGTACATAATGCCAACGCATTTCTTGACATGAGAGACGGAGTTCTTGCCGGAAAAACAGGCTATACTTCCCAGGCTGGATACTGTTATGTATGTGCATGGGAAAAAGAGGGCAAAACATTTATCGTCAGTCTCCTTGGCTGTGGGTGGCCCAACCACAAAACCTATAAATGGAGTGACACAGAGAAACTGCTGGACTTCGGAGATTACAACTATGAGTACGAAACCTACTGGAAAGAACCACAGACCGGAAAAATCCTGGTAACAGACGGTGTGGAAGATGGTCAGGATATAGGAACGAAAATCTATCTGAGAGGTAAATGCAGTGTAACCGCATATGACAGGGAAAAAGAAGTCCTTCTGAAAAAAGGGGAAACTGTAACCTGTAAAATAGAAATTCCACAGAAAGTCAGTGCACCGGTTCTTAAGGGGGAGAAGCTTGGCCGCATTGCCTATTACCTGGATGGAAAACTGATAGATTTTTATCCGGTCTATGCGGAGAAATCAGTGGAAAAAATCAGTTTTAAATGGTACACTGAAAAAGTATTTCATGATTTTTTCCATTAGATACATTTATATGGGAACCTATAGCTATATGGGAACCTATAGCGGTCCCAGTAAATAATGCATCTTAATCCAGCTCAGCAGAGTGTGAAATCCTGCGTCAGATATCTTTGCCGTGCGTCAGCACGCCTGCAGATATCTTCCTTGTCTTTCACACTCTGCTAAACTGTCTTAAATGCATTATTTACTGGGACTGCTATAAAAGAACCGTCATCAGAGTCTTGTCATAGAATCGTCTGTCGAATTCATAGAAAAAAACTATCGAACAGATGAAATAATTTAATGGTTTAAAGGGTTGCTATACGAAAGCGATATTGATATAATAAATCTTAACAGTCGGCATTCATATATTGCCGTTCGTGAATAGTTTATGGCAGTTTGTGACTGATCTGCGGTCTGCTGCAAACTGACATAGGAAAGACAGAGGAAAGAGATATGAATCAGTTAGAAATACTCAGAGAGAGTCTTGGCCAGTGTGATGAGATCATTCTGGATGCACTTATCATGCGTAACAGGATCGTGGAGGACATTATGGCATATAAAGAAGCCAACGGACTCCAGATTTTACAGCCTGAGCAGGAAGCGAAGCAGAAAGAATGGCTGGAGAAGAGAATGGAAGGTAGACGCCATAAGGACGAGGTTTCCGATGTATTTGAATGCATCCGCACAAACAGTAAACGGATCCAGGCAAGAAAACTCTTCAACTACAACATCGTGCTGATCGGTTTCATGGGTGCGGGAAAGTCCACAATTTCTGATTTCCTTAAGAATGTATTTGCCATGGATGTGGTAGAGATGGATCAGATCATTGCCCAGAGACAGGGAATGAGTATTTCCGATATCTTCGAGACATACGGTGAGCAGTATTTCCGTGACCTTGAGACAAACCTGCTTATCGAAATGCAGTCACGCAGCAATGTTGTGATCTCCTGCGGCGGTGGTACTCCAATGAGAGAGTGCAATGTAGTAGAGATGAAGAAGAATGGCCGTGTTGTTCTCCTCACAGCAAAACCGGAGACAATCCTTGACCGCGTCAAAAATAACCATGACCGTCCGCTGATCGAGAACAATAAGACTGTTCCATTTATCGCAGATCTGATGGAGAAACGCCGCGCCAAATACGAGGCGGCAGCAGACATTATCATCGAAACAGACGGCAAGAACGAACTGGAAATCTGCGAAGAACTGGTACACAGACTCCGCACCATGGATGAAGAAAAATAATATAACATGACAGATCTGGTTTATGATATCAGAAGTGCCGGATATCAAGTCATAATATTGAATGTATCGGTTATTATAAAAAGATATGGGGTGTCTCGACTGACGGGACAGTCCCATATCTTTTTGTATTCTGATATTTTATTAAGTCAGATCAGCTGGTCTTATAATCCCATTTCTTCTGTGCCTGCTCGATCACATATTTCTTAAATGCTTCCACAACCGGTGGATGGTATACGTTCTTCAGCATCGCCATATAGAAGTTTCTCTGCCAGCTTGGAGAAACTAAGGGAAGGATCTTTACATTCAGAGACTGCAGGATCGGAATATTGGGAGCTACGCAGATTCCAAAGCCGTTGGAGACAAAGCCTGCAGCAACCTGATCCTCGTCAATCTCATAAGCCACATCCGGTGTCTGTCCGATACATTCAAATAGTCCGTCAATGATCTGTCTCAGACCACTTCTCTTCTTAAATATAATCTGTTTATAAGGAATGGTATCCTCCAGCCGTACTTCATCCTTTACTGCCAGCGGATGATCCAGAGGTACGATCACAACCAGCTCCTGTCTGGCAACCGGAATAAACTCGATCAGCGGCTCATTATCAAGTTTGGAACAGAACCCCAGATCATATTTCTTCTCTTTTAATCCGTTCAGAATATCAGATGTTAAAACTTTATCACAATACAGATTAAAATCTATCTTTTTAGTAGGATTTTCCTCCAGAAATCCCCGCATGATCTTAGGAAGAAAATCAATTCCAAGTGTACGCAGGAATACCACATCAATGCAGCCTTCCCCTTTACCTGCCAGCTTCAGACTGTTCACAGAAGAGTCCAGACGGTTCAGTACCTCTTCCACGTCATTCAGGAAAACTTTTCCATACTTGGTAAGAGTAACATTCCTTCCATTTTTTTCAAACAGTTTTACGCCCAGTTCTTCCTCGAGAGTGGAGATCGCATAACTCAGCGAAGGCTGGGTGATCGCCAGAATATCAGCGGCTTTTGTGTAATGTTCAATATGAGCCAGCGTAGAAAAGTACCGCAGATGATACAAGTTCATAGAAAAACTCCTTTCTCTGATAAGTATTTTATAAGTGACTATATTTTATGTGCAGGCTTTCATAGTTCTTTAATGCTTCGGAAAACTATAATTATAGTCACTCTTGCACAAATAATCCGCGCTGTATTTTTCATATACGTAGATTATATCATGATGTATTGAAAAAATCTATGAATTTAAAGGATAGAACTAATTTGTTTTATATTTAACAAAGATATATAATGCTTATATCAAAAAGATACAAAATATTATCAAAATAAATAGAAAAATTATGCGATTTTATCAGGAGGACAAAAAGATGTCAAAAGAATTTCCAATTACTATCAGTTCCTGGACACTGGGAGATCAGTGCAAATTTGAAGACAGAGTGATCGCTGCAAAGAACGCAGGATACGAAGGAATCGGCCTTCGTGCAGAAACTTATGTAGATGCGTTGAATGAGGGACTTTTTGACAAAGACATTCTTGCTATTCTGGACAAACATGGTATGAAAGTAACAGAGGTTGAGTACATCGTACAGTGGGCAGAAGAACACAGATCTTACGAACAGAAATACAAAGAACAGCTCTGCTTCCATATGTGTGAATTATTTGACGTAAAACAGATCAACTGCGGTCTGATGGAAAACTACTCCGTAGAATATACTGCTCAGAAATTAAGAGAATTATGCCAGAGAGCAGGAAAATACATCATCGGTGTTGAACCAATGCCATACAGCGGAATCCCGGATATGAAAAAAGGCTGGGCAGTTGTAAAGGCAGCTGACTGCGAGAATGCAAAACTGATCATGGATACCTGGCACTGGGTAAGAGCAAATCAGCCGGTTGACCTTTCTGTGATCGAAGACATCCCTGCAGACAAGATCGTGTCCATCCAGATCAACGATGTATGGGAAAGACCATATGCAACAACGATCTTAAGAGACGAATCCATGCATGACCGTCTTGCTCCCGGAACAGGAATCGGATGTACAGCAGCGTTCGTTAAGATGGTAAAAGAAAAAGGAATCAAACCAAACGCAATCGGTGTAGAAGTCATCAGCGATGCAATCCTTGCAAAAGGACTTGAATATGCTGCAAACCATACATATGAGAACACAAAGAAAGTGCTTGAGGAAGCATGGCCGGAGGTTCTTCAGTAAGTATCTGACGGATAAACCAACAGATTAAAGGATCAGGCAGAAATCTCCACACCTGCCTGATCCGCATTCTGAATGAACACAAAATAGAGAATGAATAATTAATAGAAAAGAATTCGAAAAAAGGAGAAGGTCACATGAAATTTAATGCAATGTTTCAGCCGATCAACATCGGTCCAATGACAGTAAAGAACCGCTTCGTAGTTCCGCCAATGGGAAACAACTTTGCAAACACAGACGGAAGCATGAGTAAACAGTCCGCAGCTTATTATCGTGAAAGAGCAAAAGGCGGCTTCGGTCTGATCACAATCGAAGCAACAGTAGTACATAAAGGCGCAAAGGGCGGCCCTCGCAAGCCATGTCTTTATGATGACTCCACAATCGAAAGCTTCCGCAAGGTAGTAGATGCCTGTCATGCAGAGGGAGCAAAGGTTTCCGTACAGCTTCAGAATGCAGGTCCTGAAGGAAATGCAAAGAACGCAGGTGCACCGATCGAGGCAGCTACAAGTATTCCGTCAGACTGCGGAAGAGATACACCAAAGGAAGTTACAACTGAAGAAGTTTATGAACTGGTAAAAGGCTATGGCCTCGCAGCAAAGAGAGCCATGGAAGCAGGCGTAGATGCAGTTGAGATCCATATGGCACATGGCTATCTGGTAAGTACCTTCCTTTCTCCGAGAACGAACAAGAGACTGGATGAATTCGGCGGTTCTTTTGAGAACAGAATGCGTTTCTCCCGTCTGATCATCGAAGAAGTAAAGAAGATGACCGAAGGAAAGATCGCAGTTCTTGCAAGAATCAACAGCTGTGATGAAGTACCGGGCGGTCTTGATGTGCATGACAGTGCTGCGATCGCCGCATATCTGGAAGGATGCGGACTGGATGCCATCCATGTATCCAGAGCTGTTCACATCCGCGATGAATTTATGTGGGCACCGACAGTGACACACGGCGGTTTCTCCGCTTCTCAGGTAGAAGAGATCAAACGTGCCGTATCTATTCCGGTGATCACAGTAGGACGTTATACAGAACCGCAGTTTGCGGAATTAATGGTAAAAGAAGGACGCTGTGACCTGGTTGCATTCGGACGTCAGAGCCTTGCAGATCCTTATATGCCATTAAAAGCGCAGGAAGAAAGACTGGAGGATATGATCCCATGTATCGCATGTCTTCAGGGCTGCGTGGCAAACATGTATGCAGGAAACCCTGTATGCTGTCTTGTAAACCCATTCCTTGGACATGAAGCTGAGGGCATTGCTCCTGCAGAAAAAGCTAAGAAAGTAATGGTAATCGGCGGCGGTGTTGCAGGTCTTTGCGCTGCATTTATCGCACAGGAAAAAGGTCATCAGGTAACACTTTATGAAGCAAGTGATAAACTTGGCGGAAACATGCGTCTTGCTGCTTATCCTCCGGGAAAAGGCGACATCACAAACATGATCCGCAGCTATATCGTACGCTGCCAGAAAGCAGGCGTAACAATCAAAATGAATCAGGAAGTAACTCTGGATCTTATCAGGGAAGAGAAACCAGACAGCGTAATTGTTGCTTCCGGTTCCAGAACACTGATCCTTCCAATCGAAGGTATCGACAATCCTGCAATTATCCATGGCTCTGATCTCCTTGACGGCAAGAGAGCAGCAGGAAAGAAAGTTCTTGTTGTAGGTGGCGGAATGGTGGGATGCGAGACAGCAGCATTCCTCGGTGAGCAGAACCATGATGTAACAGTCATTGAGTTCAGAGACACTGTAGGTGCCGACGTGATCCACGAGCATAGAGTTTACCTGATGAAGGATTTCGAAGATTACAAGATCAAAGAGATCACAGGTGCAAAGGTATGCAAATTCTATGAGGACGGCGTAGAGTACGAGACAGCAGACGGACAGAGACATGAATCCAGAGGATATGATTCTGTCATCCTTTCCATGGGATTCAGAAACTACAACCCATTCGGCGAAGAGATCAAAGCTATCGTACCGGATACCTATGTGATCGGCGATGCCACCCGCGCAAGAAGAGCACTTGATGCTACGAAAGAAGCGTATGAGGTAGCTTCCACATTATGAAGATATCAGGGTCAAAAATTCAAAAAGTCGTTCGTGCTTGCACGATAAGATTTTTGAACCTGGGACCCGCCAAACATGAGAAAGTAGCGATTTACGCAGTAAATCAGCGAATTTCGAATCTTATAATTTATTCGTTTTATAGTTGCAGTTAAGAGACGCTGTATGATATTATCAGCGGACAGCAGCTTGAAAATGATTTTACAAAAATATTTCAGGAGGCAAACAGGAAATGGAACAGAGAATTAAAGGAACAACAGGATTAATGGCACTTATCGGAAGCCCGGTAGGACACTCAGGATCACCAGCAATGTATAACTTCAGCTTCCGTCATCATAACCTTGACTATGCTTACATGGCATTTGACATCAAGGAAGACCAGGTTCCGGCTGCTCTGGATGCAATCCGTCTTTTCAAAATGAGAGGCGCAAACGTAACTATGCCATGCAAGAACGAAGTTGCAAAACACATGGATGAGCTTTCACCTGCAGCAAGAATCATCGGTGCAGTTAACACAATCGTTAATGAAGACGGTAAATTAGTAGGACATATCACAGACGGTATCGGATTTGTCCGCAACTTAAAAGAACATGGCGTTGATGTGAAAGGCAAAAAAATGGTAGTTCTCGGTGCAGGCGGTGCTGCAACAGCAATCCAGGTACAGTGTGCATTAGACGGTGCAGAATCCATTTCTATCTTCAATCCGAAAGACCCATTCTTTGCACGTGCAGAGTCCACAGCAGAGAAACTGAGCAAAGAAACACCGGATTGTAAAGTTTCTGTATTTGATCTGGCAGATGAGGCAAAACTGAAAGAAGAGGTTGCAAACGCAGACATCCTCGTAAACGCAACACTTGCAGGAATGAAACCTCACGAAGAGCTTACTCTGATCAAAGATAAATCCATGTTCCGCCCTGACCTTGTAGTAGCAGACGTTGTCTACAATCCTGCTGAAACAAGAATGGTAAAAGAAGCCAAAGAAGCAGGCTGCAAGCTTGCAATCGGCGGAAAAGGAATGTTGTTATGGCAGGGAGCTGCAGCTTACAAACTCTACACAGGACTGGAAATGCCAACAGCTGAATACCAGAAATTCCAGGAAGAAAACGAAAACAAGTAATAATAACCTAGGAGACCAAAATGAAACAGAAAACAAACAAAATGCTCATTTTCACCTCCCTTGCAGCATATTTCACTTATTTCATCCATGGAATCGGTGCTTCTATCCTGGGGCAGTACAAACCGGAGTTTGCAGCTGCCTGGGGTGCGAAGCCCCTGGCCGATGGCACACTGGATGTAAGTATGGTAGTATCTGTAATTGCAGCACTTGGACTGGGACGTCTGATTTCCCTTCCTTTCTCCGGTCCTCTGTCTGACAAATACGGAAGAAAACTGAGCGGAATTATCGGTGTGCTCTGTTATGTGGCATACTTCTTTGGAATGGCCAATTCCACATCCATGGCAATGGGATATGCCTTTGCAGTGATCGGCGGAATCGCAAACTCTTTCCTTGATACCTGCGTAAGCCCTACCTGCATGGAAATCTATGTAAACAACCCGTCAGTAGCCAACCTGTTTACAAAATTTTCCATCTGCCTGAGTCAGTTTCTGCTTCCATTCCTGATCGGAATCGTAGCATCTGCAAATATGTCATATAAGACAATCTTTATTGTAGCAGGTATTGCGATCCTCATTGACGGAATCCTGATCCTGATCCTCCCTTTTCCGGCGAGAGAGAAGAAAGTACAGGCTAAAGTTGATAAGAAGAAATCCGGACACAAGATTTCCCCTGCAGCGATTGCTGCAATTCTGATCGGATTCACCAGCTCCTCAACCTTTATGTTATGGCTGAACTGTAATCAGGAACTTGCCCGTTCCTATGGTATGGCAGACCCTTCAAAGATCCAGTCCCTGTATGCCCTGGGAACTGCAACTGCCATCCTTGCAACAGCAGCATTTATCAAAAAAGGTCTGAAAGAGATTAACGTCCTGATCCTCTATCCGTTAATCTCCACTATCATGCTGCTCCTATGTTACTTTATCCAGGCCCCGTTTATTTGCCTGATCGGTGGCTTTGTGATCGGATATGCAGGTGCAGGCGGTGTTCTCCAGCTGGCAGTTTCCACCACAGCAGAGTTCTTCCCTGAGAATAAGGGAACAGCAACATCACTGGTAATGATCGCATCCAGCATCGCGAACTACACAATCTTAAGCCTTGCAGGGTACATTACCAAAGTTGGCGGAAGCAGTGCTCCGAGAATGATCCTTCTTCTGAACATGGCAGTGACCATCGTCGGTATCCTGCTCGCCCTCTTTGTAAAGAAGAACAGAAATAAGTAAGCCAGTAAGTGATAGAAATAAATAAGCGATAGAAATAAATAAGATACAGAAATCCTGTGATATTGAAATCCAATCTAACTGAAGATACGTTTGGACGTTACAAGCTTCAAATTTTTTCCGGTCGGATTGGATTTTATTAAAATCTGGATTGTCTAAAAATTAACAAAAAAGATAGAATATACAAGCTGAAATATAGAAGTAATCTAACAATTCACTGAAAAGGAGAAATTGTATGGCACATACAAGAACACAAAGAAGAGAAAATGAACTGCCCTACATCCCCTTTGGACCATTTCAGATAAGACTTCCATTTATACACTACAAGATAGAATCTGTTGAGTTCATTCAGGGTCTGATCCTGGGCGTTACTGCGCTGGCTGCTGTTCCGTATCTGGAGCAGTATCTGGGGCTTCCTTATGAGCTGGCGTGGAGCTGTGTAATTATTGAAACCTTCCTTTATCTGCTTCACAGTCTGCTTGGCGATCCGGTAGTACCGGGGTGGATCACACCCACATTGCCGCTGACTATTGTATTTCTGGAAGGCTTCCCCATGGGAAAAGAGCGAATACAGGCTATGATCGCACTGCAGATGCTGGTAGGTCTGGTATTTATCTTTATGGGTGTGACCAGACTGGCGGATAAATTTGTTCATGCAGTTCCCAATTCTGTCAAAGGCGGAATCCTTCTTGCAGCACCTGTTACAGTTATGGCAGGACAGCTGGGTGAGAATGGAAATATGCACAAATATCCTCTGGCTATTGTTGCAGGTGTAGGTCTCCTGATCCTGATCAGCTTCTCTGACAAATATCAGGAGAAGAGAAAAACAAATAAGTTTCTTGATCTTGTTGCGAGATACGGAAATCTTTTCCCCTATCTTATCGCAATGGTAGTAGGACTTCTGGTTGGCGAACTGGATGCCCCGGGACTGGAGATCGGTACCTTCATCAAGATTCCTCAGTTTAAAGATATCATTGATCAGGTGAGTATCTTCGGCGTAGGGATTCCTCCTGCATCTATGTTTATCAAAGCATTGCCGCTGGCGCTGGTGTGCTATGTTATTGCATTTGGTGATTTTGTCACTACAGAGACCCTTGTATCAGAGGCACGTCAGGCAAGAGATGATGAGTATATTGATTTCAATTCCAGCCGTTCCAATCTGGTAAGCGGTCTGAGAAACCTGATCCTGTCCATCATTGCACCATTTCCTCCCCTTTCCGGTCCGTTATGGGTTGGAATGACTGTATCCGTATCCATGCGTTACAAAGAAGGAAAGAAAGCTATGAAGTCCCTTCTCGGAGGGATGGCTTCTTTCAGACTGGCCACATTCTTAAGTGTGCTGATCATTCCTGTAGTAAGCTTCTTTCGTCCCATCTTCGGAGTAGGCTCTTCCATTACTCTGATGTTCCAGGCATTTGTATGTGCGAGAATTGGTATGGATTACTGCAAGAGCGACAGAGACAAGATGATCGCAGGCGTTATGGCAGCAGTCCTTGCAACCCAGGGAACCGCATGGGCATCTGCATGGGCACTGGCAGTTGGCTTCGGACTGAATATCTTCCTGTCCAACTGGAATCCCCTTGAGAAAAAAGAACAAGAGAATAATTTAGAAGAAATGAAATAAAAAAATAAGAAGAACGGCCGTGGGTTGTTCTTCTTATTTTTTAAGGAGTCAAAACTATTCGAATTCAAATCAATCTTTTGTTGCCGGAGATGAGTGATACCAGACGACTATGGGCAAGAATAACATCTGATATCACATCATTCATCAACAGATCACAGACTGCTGTGAATGATATCCAGCACCTGTTTTAATTCATGCACACCGACCTGTCCCGGAGCAGAAGCTTTGGAAGCAGCACCGAAAGTGAGAGCGGAGCCGAATGTCTCACCTGTCAGACGGCTTACAACGCCTGTTCCTGCCATGGACATGGTAATGATCGGGCGGTCTGCATATTTCTCAGACATTTCCAGAGTGGCAGACAGCAGTGTGATAACATCCTGCTTACAGGTAGGCATTACTGCAATCTTAGAGATATCAGCACCCAACTCCTGCATCATGCAGAGGCGTCGGATGATCTCCTCCTTCTCCGGAGTCTTAAAGAAATCATGGTTGGAAGCAATTACCTTTACACCTGCCTCATGAGCAGCATTGATGATTGTCTTAACAGCTTCATCACCTGTAAATGCTTCTACATCAATTAAATCTACATAACCGCTCTGAGCAGCTGCAATATTTAAAGCAGCATAATCATTTACAGAAATTTCTTTCTCACCGCCTTCTTTGGAAGTACGGAATGTAAGGAGAACAGGAATGTCCTTTAAAACTTCCTGAAGCTCTTTAGCGGTTTCTAATACTTTCTCAGTAGCAAAGACATCATCAAACCAGTCTACACGCCACTCAACTACATCAACAGGAAGAGTGGTGATCTTTTTGGCTTCTTCGAGAATGTCTGTTTTTGTTTTTCCAACGATCGGAACGCAGATTTTAGGTCTGCCTTCACCGATCACAGTGTTTTTCACCTGAACTGTGTTCATTTTCTTATCCTCATATTTCTTATCATATTAAGAATAACCGGGGTATCAGTCATCATAGGAGATGTGAAGAATCTCTTTCATATGTTCGATAGGCATTGGTTCGCCTGTCCATAACTCAAACGCAGCGGAACCCTGGAATAACATCATTCCCAGACCATTCATAGTCTTACATCCAACTTCCTTGGCCATGGAACGCATTTTTGTTTCCAGAGGAGAGTAAGGAACATCAATAACGATCAGCTCAGGACGGAAGTAAGATTTGTCCGGAACAACGGACTGTCCTTCCAGTGGTTTCATTCCAACACCTGTAGCATTGACAAAGATAAAACTGTCATCCATCTCAGCTTTCAGTTTATCAAGATCTGCCAGATCATAAAGAACTGCATGGCAGGAGGTCTTTGTGTTGATCTTCTCTACTGTGGATACTGCACGATCCCAGAATTCATCCTTGCGGTTGAAGATTGTAATCTCGGCAACACCGTCCAAAGCAGCCTGGATCTCGATGGCAGTGGCAGCACCGCCTGCACCGACGATAGTCATTTTCTTTCCGATCACATCAATATCATTATCTTTCAGGGCAGACATAAACCCAATACCGTCAGTGATATGACCTGTAAGATGACCGTTGTCATTTACGATCGTGTTAACTGCACCGCATAATTCTGCTGCAGGAGAAAGCTCATCCAGGTATTTTCCAACCAGAGTTTTGTTTGGCATGGAAACATTGGATCCTCTCATTTTCAGAGTACGGATTGCTTTTACTGCATCCTCAATTTCATCTGCGCCAACCTCGAAAGCAAGGTAAGCGTAGTCATACCCGAGTTTTGCAAAAGCCTCATTCTGCATTGCAGGAGAGCTGGAGTGACGGATCGGGTAAGCCATCAGACCGATTAATTCAGTATGTCCGGTAATTCTTTCAGCCATTATAATATCCCCTTTCGTATTTTGTTGTAAAGGTTTTTATTGAAGGTATCCCATCTGAGTCAGTGTATTAAGGATATTTCTTCCTTCCAGAGTTCCGTCGATGATCCTTCTTGCACGTTTGCTGTCTCCGATGTTCAGGATTTCAACATCATCAGAAACAAAAGCATCGGAAAGCTCTGCGAAAAGCTGTCCCTGAGCTCTCATACCAAGACATACGAATCCGTAGTCAAATGGAAGCTCACGTTCACCTTCTGCATCTTTTACAAGGAAAGAGCTGTCTTTTACTTCCTGAAGAGCTGTCTTTGTAAGCTGGGCCACATGATGTTTCTTCATCTGGTCCTTCATGTCATTCTTTGTAACAGGATCCAGGTCACGTCCGATCTGATCCATCATCTCCACAATAGAAATCTCAGCATTTCTTGCTGCAAAGAATTCCACAACATCAAGACCAACAGCGCCGCCGCCCACAACAACAACCTTCTTGCCTGTCATATCTTCCGGATAGTCATTGATGTGATTGATCATTCCCAGGATAGAAGCAACCTTGCTGCCTTCTTTGTCAATGCGGTCGTGAAGTCCCCTGATCGGAGGAAGCAGTGGTGCGGAACCTGTGGAGCTTACGATCAGGTTCGGATGGAACTTGCGGATATTTTCCGGTGTTCCTTCTGTGTTTGTGAAGATATAAAGATTCTCAAGCTGCTCTGCTCTGTGGATCAGATAGTTTGGGAAATCAGCCAGACGCTTCTTTGCAGGGATTTTAGAAATCACAGAAGCAAGACCGCCAAGAGTCTCACCCTTTTCCAGAAGGAAGGTATTACAGCCTACTTCTGCGGCTGTACAGGCAGCTTCCAGTCCGGCAGTACCGCCGCCGATCACTACAACATTACAGTTCTTGTTCACTTTCTGATTCTTATAAACATCACCTTCCAGAACAGCCGGGTTTACAGTACAGCGGATCGGACGGTTAAAGCCGATTCTGTTTCCTGCACATCCGATGTTACAGGAGATACATTTGCGAAGGTCACATTCTCTGCCTGTAGCTACTTTGTTTACCCATGCAGGTTCTGCGATAAGACCACGTCCCATACCGATCAGGTCTGCATCGCCGTCAGCGAGGATCTGCTCGGCAACCTTCGGGTTACGGATATTTCCCATGGAGATACATGGCTTGCCGAATTTCTCTCTGACAGCTTTAGGCATATAGGAACGCCATCCGTCTTTCATGTAGTTGGCATCGATCTGATACTGGATAGAACCGTTTAAACCGCAGGAAACATCGAAGATATCAACTTCATCCTGAACATATTCCAGATATTCAAGAGTATCCTCAAGAGTGTTGCCGCCTTCCATCAGCTCATCTGCGCTGAGACGGAGCATGATCGGGAAGAAAGGTCCGACCTGTTTTCTTACTTCTTCAATGACCATACGGCAGAAACGTGTTCTGTTTTCCACAGATCCGCCGAACTCATCTGTACGTTTGTTTGTAAGAGGAGAGAGGAACTGGCTGATCAGATAGGAATGTCCCGCATGGATTTCTACTGCGTCAAAACCTGCAGCCTGGGCTCTCTTTGCAGCCTCGCCGTATTTCTTTACAATGTGATGGATTTCTTCCACTGATAACGGACGCGGGATTTCTCCGCCTTCTTTGGACGGAACATCAGATGCGGAAACCGGCTGCATATTTGTACGTGCGGAAACAGCGGAAGCACCTGCGTGGTTGATCTGGATCGCAATACAGGTACCATATTTGTGGATCTCTTCACAGAATTTGTACAGACGCGGCAGATAGTTGTCGTGGTCAATACGAAGCTGAGTAGTTCCGTTGGAACCCTGCGGAGAATCTACGCTTGCATTCTCTACGATGATCAGACCTGTGCCGCCTTTGGCACGCTCTTTATAATAATTAATGTGAAGAAAACTCATTTCGCCGTTCTGTTCCCCGTAATTGGTTCCCATAGGCATCATAACGATACGGTTTTTGATAGTCATATTTTTTACTGTGAGTGGTGTGAAAATATGCTGGTAATTGCTTTTCATTACGTCTTTCCTCCTGAAATTTTCTGTTGGATCTATAATTGTTCAGTGCTTTAGCTGTGGCCTGAATTTCTTTGATGTGTTAATTATATAACGGGATAATCCATAAATCTAATTGATAATTCGTGCTATATAATAAAAAACATCTATGGTTTTCCGTGCACTGTCCGCGTACTGAATGAAAGCATTCGCAACTGCATCCACATCATGGGAAAATCCTGCTGAACCTGTATGGCTATAGTATTTTTCACCGAGCTGCGCTGAGACTTTTATACCTGTGCAGTCGGATTCGCAGACAAGTGAGTGGTATAGTTACCTCAAACACGCTCTGGTGTGCCGACAAGTTGATTCTTGAAACAATCTTGCAGGATAGAAATAAGAAATTCAGACGCAGGATTGTTCGAGAAATCAACTTGTCGACACACTGGTTTGCGGGAGAGGGTGAAATACAGGACAATACAAAATAACCGTAATACCCTCTATTAAATAGGAAGAAATACTCAAAAAAACAAAATTTGGAGAAACCTGACAAATTTTTCTGCTATATTTTTAACGAAAATGACAAATAAATGTTGAAATTTTCTGCCGGAAAAGGTAAAATTAAAATCGGCTAAATTTTTGGGTTAACTTTTAAATATTCTCATAAAGATGGAGGGCAAACAAGAATGAGTAATGCAACACAAAGCTTAGCAGGCACAAGAATTACTTCTTTGCTTGACGCAAACAGTTTTGTCGAAATCGGACAGGGTGTAACAGCCAGATCCACAGATTTCAACATGACTGCAAACAAGGCACCATCTGACGGTGTTATCACCGGATATGGTGTGATCGATGACAAACTGGTTTATGTATACAGCCAGGATGCATCTGTATTAAACGGTACTGTTGGTGAAATGCATGCAAAGAAGATCACAAGACTTTATGATCTTGCCATGAAAACAGGCGCTCCGGTTATCGGACTTGTTGACTGTGCAGGTATCCGTCTTCAGGAAGCAACAGACGCACTGGAAGCTTTCGGACAGATCTATCTGAAACAGACACTGGCATCCGGTGTGATCCCGCAGATCACAGCAATCTTCGGAACATGCGGCGGTGGTATGGCAGTTATCCCGTCCCTGACAGATTTCACATTCATGGAATCCAAAAAAGGAAAAATGTTCGTCAACACACCAAACGCACTGGAAGGAAACAACACAGACAAATGCGACACAGCAGCAGCTGATTTCCAGAGCAAAGAGACAGGTGTGATCGATGGCGTTGGTACAGAGGATGAGATTCTTGGCCAGATCCGTTCCTTAGTATCACTTCTTCCTTCTAATAATGAAGACACAGACAATTACACAGAGTGTACAGATGATCTTAACCGCGTATGCGCAGATCTTGCAAACTGTGCAGGTGACACAGCAATCGCACTTTCCCAGATCGCTGACAACGGTGAATTCTTCGAGACAAAAGCAGACTATGCAAAAGACATGGTTACAGGCTTTATCCGTTTAAACGGCGCTACAGTAGGTGCTGTTGCAAACAGAAGCGAAATATATGACGCAGAAGGCAAGAAAACAGAAACATTTGACGGAAGCATCTCTGCAAGAGGCGCAAGAAAAGCAGCAGATTTCGTGAAATTCTGCGACGCTTTTGATATTCCGGTACTTACACTTACAAACGCAACAGGCTTCATGGCAACCTTATGCAGCGAGAAGATGATGGCGAAATCCGTAGGTGAACTGGTAGCTGCATTCGCAGATGCAACTGTTCCGAAGGTAAATGTGATCATCGGCAAAGCTTACGGTACAGCTTACGTGGCAATGAACAGCAAATCTATCGGTGCAGACCTTGTATATGCATGGGATAACGCAGAGATCGGTATGATGGATGCTTCCCTGGCAGCCAAGATCATGTATGCAGATGCAGATGCTGCTGAACTGAATGAGAAAGCTGCTCAGTACAGAGAGCTTCAGAATGGTGTTGCTTCCGCAGCAGCAAGAGGCTATGTTGACACTGTGATCAGCCCGGCTGACACAAGAAAATATGTAATCGGTGCATTTGAGATGCTGTTCACAAAGAGAGAAGATCGTCCGTCTAAGAAACATGGAACGGTCTAAGCGGGGTGACGCATATGAAAATGATCAAAAAAATAACTTCTGTATTCATGACATTTCTCATAATGGCTGCGCTGGTGATCGGCAGCACCTCTGTGGTATTTGCCGCAGATAAGGTTGATGATACTGTTAAGTCCACACTGGTAACTACAGCAGAAGGACTGACAGATGCCATTGTCCAGCTTAAAGATGAAGAAATCGAGAATTACATGAGTTCAGGAGATGACTTTACAACAAGTGCCATGCAGTCCTGGCAGACATCCAAGGATGAACTTGGCGCAAAGAAGGACAGCAATGGTGAAACTACTGTAACTTTCAAAGATGATCAGTACACAGTTACTGTTCCTCTTAAATTTGAGAAAGCAGAAGCAAACTTTGTATATGTCTTTGACTCACAGGGAACACCGACTTCCATGTCTGTAGATGTACAGTATGGTATGGGCAAGACTCTTCAGAGAGCAGGTCTTAATACTCTGATGGGTATTGGAACTGTATTCGTAATGCTGATTTTATTAAGCCTTCTGATTTCTCTGTTTAGATTTATTCCGAATCCGGAAGCAAAGAAAGCAGCAGAAGCAAAAGCAGCCAAAGCTGCAAAAGAGGCAGAGGCAGCAGCCATCGCACAGACAGCACCTGCACAGGCAGAAGAGAACCTTGCAGATGACGGAGAGCTGGTAGCTGTTATCGCAGCAGCTATCGCAGCAGCAGAAGGAACTACAACAGATGGCTTCGTAGTTCGTTCCATCCGTAAAGTAAAAAGAAATAGAAGATAATTGTCATTTATTTAGGAGGATTTTAAAATGAAAAGCTATACAATTACAGTAAATGGTACAGCATATGAAGTAACTGTTGAAGAAACAGGAAGCGTATCCGCTCCTGCAGCAGCTCCAAAAGCAGCACCTAAGGCTGCACCTGCAGCAGCTCCGAAAGCAGCAGCTCCTGCAGCAGGCGCCGGCGCAGTGAAAGTAACTGCTTCTGTACCTGGTAAAGTTGTCAAAGTAGCAGCAAGCGTTGGACAGGCAGTAAAAGCTGGAGACAGCGTAGTTATTCTTGAATCCATGAAAATGGAAATCCCTGTAGTAGCTCCTCAGGATGGTACTATCGCAAGCATTGATGTTGCAGAAGGTGCCTCTGTAGAAAACGGAGATACTTTAGCAACAATGAACTAAGACGGGAGGTAGTCAAATGTCTTATGTAACAGAAACATTGTCCAACCTGATTCACCAGACAGCATTCTTTAATCTGACATGGGGCAATTACCTGATGATCGCAGTAGCCTGCGTATTCCTTTATCTTGCTATCAAGAAAGGATTCGAGCCGCTTCTGCTTGTTCCTATCGCATTCGGTATGCTGCTTGTAAATATCTATCCGGACATTATGGCAAACCCGGAAGATATGTCTAATGGTGTAGGTGGACTTCTTCATTATTTCTACATCCTTGATGAGTGGAGTATCTTACCATCCCTGATCTTCATGGGTGTAGGTGCCATGACAGACTTTGGTCCGCTGATTGCAAACCCGATCAGCTTCCTGATGGGTGCTGCGGCACAGCTTGGTATCTATGCAGCTTACTTCCTTGCAATCTTCCTTGGATTCAACGGAAAAGCAGCGGCAGCTATCTCCATCATTGGTGGTGCTGATGGCCCGACTTCCATTTTCCTTGCAGGTAAACTTGGACAGTCTGCACTGATGGGACCGATTGCAGTGGCAGCATATTCCTATATGTCACTGGTTCCGATCATCCAGCCGCCTATCATGAAACTCTGCACAACAGAGAAAGAACGTAAGATCAAAATGGATCAGCTTCGCCCGGTTTCCAAACTGGAGAAGATCCTTTTCCCGATCGTTATCACAATCGTTGTCTGCCTGATCCTGCCTACAACAGCTCCGCTGGTTGGTATGCTCATGCTTGGTAACCTGTTCAGAGAGTGCGGTGTTGTAAAACAGCTGACAGAAACAGCTTCCAATGCCCTGATGTATATCGTAGTTATCCTTCTGGGTACATCCGTAGGTGCTTCCACAAGTGCAGAAGCATTCTTAAACGCAGATACTCTGAAGATCGTAGTTTTAGGTCTTGTTGCATTCGCAATCGGTACATTCGGCGGATGTATGCTTGGTAAACTGCTCTGCAAACTGACTCATGGAAAGATCAACCCGCTGATCGGTTCCGCAGGTGTATCCGCAGTACCTATGGCAGCCCGTGTATCCCAGAAAGTGGGTGCAGAGGCAGATCCTACAAACTTCCTTCTGATGCACGCAATGGGCCCGAACGTTGCCGGTGTTATCGGTACAGCCGTAGCAGCCGGAACATTCATGGCTATTTTCGGAGTATAACCAAATCAAGCAAGCTATCTTGCTTGTATCAGGAGGAGTGCAACTCCTTCTGATAAGCTGCGGAGCAGCTATTTGGTTATGAGCAAGTAGCGAAGCGGATTGCGAATATCCGATTAAACAGAACTATAAAGGAGATTTAATAATGGCAGAATTAGAGAAAAAACCTGTTAAAATTGTGGAAACCATTCTCCGTGATGCTCATCAGTCCCAGATCGCAACACGTATGACCACAGAACAGATGCTTCCGATCGTAGATAAACTTGACAAAGTCGGCTATCACGCAGTAGAGTGCTGGGGTGGTGCAACATTCGATGCATCCCTTCGTTTCCTTCACGAAGATCCATGGGAAAGACTTCGTAAATTACGTGACGGCTTCAAAAACACAAAACTTCAGATGCTTTTCCGTGGACAGAACATCCTTGGATACCGTCCATACGCAGATGACGTTGTAGAATACTTCGTACAGAAATCTGCTGCAAACGGAATCGACATCATCCGTATTTTTGACTGTCTCAATGACCTTCGTAACCTGCAGACAGCAGTAAGCGCTGCAAACAAAGAGAAGGCTCATGCACAGGTAGCTCTTTCCTACACATTAGGAGATGCTTACACACTGGAATACTGGACAGACATTGCAAAACGTATTGAAGATATGGGCGCTGATTCCATCTGTATCAAAGATATGGCAGGTCTTCTCCTTCCAAACAAAGCTACAGAGCTTGTTACAGCATTAAAAGAAACAGTTAAGATCCCGATCGACCTTCATACACATTACACCTCTGGTGTAGCTTCCATGACTTACTTAAAAGCAGTAGAAGCAGGTGTGGATATCATCGATACAGCAATGTCTCCATTTGCACTGGGAACATCCCAGCCTGCAACAGAGGTTATGGTTGAGACATTCAAGGATACACCATACGACACAGGATTTGATCAGAAGCTTCTCTCCGAGATCGCTGACTACTTCCGTCCGATCCGTGACGAAGCTCTTGACAGCGGACTGCTCAATCCGAAGAACCTTGGTGTTAACATCAAAACTTTACTGTACCAGGTACCGGGCGGTATGCTCTCCAACCTGACTTCCCAGTTAAAAGAACAGCACGCAGAAGACAAATTCTACGATGTTCTCGAGGAAGTTCCGCGTGTACGTAAAGACCTTGGTGAACCGCCACTTGTTACTCCGTCTTCACAGATCGTTGGTACACAGGCTGTATTCAACGTACTTATGGGCGAGAGATACAAAATGGTTACAAAAGAAACAAAAGATATCCTGTTAGGAAAATACGGCGCAACTGTAAAACCGTTTAATCCGGAAGTACAGAAGAAGTGCATCGGCGATGAGAAACCGATCACATGCCGTCCGGCAGACCTTCTTGACAACGAGCTTGAGAAACTTGAGAGCGAAATGGCTCAGTACAAGGAACAGGATGAAGACGTATTAACATACGCACTGTTCCCACAGGTAGCTATGGACTTCTTCAAATACCGTCAGGCTCAGAAAACAAAAGTTGACGAGAAAGCAGCTGACAAAAAGAACGGAGCATATCCTGTATAATTGATCAGTAATTAAATATGTCCAAACGAAAAAAGGAGCTTGCGTAAGCAGGCTCCTTTGCGTTATTATGAAAGAATATGATACCCGGGAATATAATGTGCCAATGGGGATATGATGCCAGTGGTACATATCTATATTGATCGTAGTGAAGCGGAGACGTGGAACCATGATGAAATAGACAATCTGCAGGGTAAAATAAATACAGGAGAATATTCCATGAGCAAAGTTATAATAATCGGCGGCGGAGCTGCCGGAATGATGGCAGGGGTTTTTGCAGCCCGTAACCATCATGAAGTTCATATATTAGAGAAGAACGAGAAACTGGGAAAGAAAGTCTTCATCACAGGAAAAGGCAGATGCAATGTGACAAATGCCTGCGACACAGAAGAACTCTTTCCTGCAATGATGAGCAATCCCAAGTTCCTCTACAGCAGTTTCTATTCATTTACCCCTCAGGATGTAATGGAGTTCTTTGAGAAAGCAGGTGTCCCTCTGAAGGTAGAGCGTGGAAACAGAGTATTCCCACAGTCTGACCATTCTTCAGACATCATCCGCGCTCTGGAGCGTGAGCTGAAGAAAGCAGGAGCAAAGATTCATCTTCATACTGCTGTGCAGGAAATCGTAAAGAAATCTGTAACAGATTCGGCAAATACCCTGGAATCAGAAGCTACATTAACAGAATCAGGATCTGATGCAGGAAAAGGCAGAAAAGGGAAAAAATCACCTGACATACCGCAGGAGAAGATCACAGGAGTCATCCTTACAGACGGAACCTTCATGGAAGGCGATGCAGTCATCGTGGCAACTGGCGGATTCTCTTATCAGAGTACCGGTTCCACAGGTGACGGATACCGCTTCGCAAGAGAACTGGGACTGAAAGTCACGGACATTGCTCCCTCCCTTGTGCCATTAAAGACAAAAGAAGACTATATCCCTAAGCTTCAGGGACTTTCCCTTAAGAACACAGGTCTCACCATAAAGAATGGCAAGAAAGTACTTTACGAGGATTTCGGAGAGATGATGTTCACTCATTTCGGAGTCACAGGTCCAATGATCCTCTCAGCCAGTGCCCACATCGGTGCAAAACTGGCGAAAGCACCAAACGGCGAACTGTCCGCATATCTGGATCTGAAGCCTGCACTCACCAGAGAACAACTGGATGCCAGGATCCTGCGTGAATTTGAAGCAGGACCAAACAAACAGTTCAAGAACGTGATTGGCGTACTTTTCCCGTCATCTCTGACTCCGGTAATGCTGGAACTGGGTGGAATCCCCGCAGAGAAGAAAATCCATGACATCTCCAGAGAAGAACGCCAGCACTTCATTGACCTTATCAAAGCCTTCCCCTTCACAATCACAGGAATGGGTGAGTTCAAAGAAGCCATCATCACCAGAGGCGGCGTCTCTGTCAAAGAGATCAATCCCGGAACAATGGAATCAAAGAAAATCTCAGGTCTTTACTTCGCAGGCGAGGTACTGGATCTGGATGCAGTGACAGGTGGATATAACTTACAGATTGCCTGGTCTACCGCATATCTGGCAGCGCAGGCTATACGTTACTGTTCACTCCGTTCACAGTAACGGCTATACAGTAAGCTGAAACAAGCAGATGATGAGTACCTTGTAGGTGGATGATATCTATGATATGATTCAGCTATACGTTATTTACCGATTCATAAACATCAATCAATAATAAAACAGAGAAAATCTGTTTGAATAATAGAAACAGGAGGAACCACGAAAATGGGATGTAACATAGCCATCGACGGACCTGCAGGAGCAGGAAAGAGCACCATCGCAAAGAAAGTAGCGAAAGAATTATCATTTATCTATGTAGATACAGGAGCCATGTACAGGGCAATGGCTTTATATCTTCTGAACCATGGCGTAAACGGAGAAAATCAGGAAGAGATCGAGGCTGTATGTTCCGGCGCTGACATTTCCATTGAATACAAAAACGGAGAACAGATTGTCATCCTCAACGGAGAAAACGTAAATGCTATGATCCGCACCGAACAGGTAGGAAACATGGCATCCAAAAGTTCCGCAAACCCGAAAGTCAGAGCTCATCTTCTGAAACTTCAGAGAACTCTGGCAGAGAAAAACGACGTAGTCATGGACGGCAGAGATATCGGCACAACTATCCTTCCAAACGCAGAAGTAAAGATTTACCTCACAGCAAGCGCAGATACCAGAGCAAAGAGAAGAGCACTGGAATATGAGCAGAAAGGTGAGCCTTTCGACCTGGATCAGATCCGAAAAGACATCATCGAGCGCGACCAGCGAGACATGAACCGCGAAATCTCCCCTCTGAAACAGGCAGATGACGCAGTGCTCGTAGATTCTTCAGAAATGGGAATTGATGATGTTGTCAATGCAATTCTTAATGTATATAAAGAAAAGATGCAGAAATGATCAGATAACTGCCTGTAGTTCATCAGAAGATGACACACGCAAAGATATCTGACACAGGATTTCACGCTCTGATGAGCTGGATTAAGATGCATTATTTCAGAGGATTGCTATAAATTCCAGAAGAATGGCAATGAATATAAATTAAGAGGATTAGTAATGAAAGTTAAAGTAGCAGAAACAGCAGGCTTCTGCTTCGGTGTCAAACGTGCAGTAGACAAAGTCTACGAACTCATAGACACAGAACAGAAACCAATCTTCACTCTGGGTCCGATCATCCACAATGAAGGTGTAGTAGCGGATCTGGAAGCCCGTGGCGTCCACGTTATCACAGAAGCAGACCTGGATTCCCCGGATGACACTCTGCAGAACGGAACAGTAGTCATCCGCTCTCACGGTGTAGGCAAAGCCATCTACGATAAGCTGAAAGAAAAAAACATCTCTTATGTAGATGTGACCTGCCCCTTCGTTCTGAAAATCCACAGGATCGTGGAAAAAGAAAGCCTTGCAGGAAACCACATCATCATCATCGGCGACAAAGACCACCCCGAAGTACAGGGCATCTGCGGCTGGTGTCAGGGACCGTACACGGTGATCAGAAACAAAGAAGAAGCCGAAGTATTTGTACCCCCAAAAGGCAAAAAAATAAGTATTGTGTCCCAGACGACATTTAATTACAACAAATTTAAAGATTTAGTTGAAATTCTTTGCAAAAAGAGGTATGATAATAATGTTTTAAATATTCTCAATATTTTAAACACTATTTGTAATGCTACCGAAGAACGGCAGAAAGAAGCAAAAAACATAGCCGGAGAGGTAGACACTATGTTGGTCGTAGGCGGCCGGCATAGTTCCAATACTCAAAAGCTGTTTGAAATATGTAAAAAGGAATGTGGAAATACTTACTATATACAAACACCTGTAGACTTGGATTCTGAAATGTTCCAATGCAGTAGTTATGTAGGTATTACAGCAGGGGCTTCCACCCCAAACAAAATTATTGAGGAGGTTCAAGAACATGTCAGAATTAAGTTTTGAACAAATGCTGGAAGATTCCGTAAAGACTATCAGAAATGGAGAGATTGTACAGGGTACTGTCATCGATGTTAAAGAAGATGAGATTATTCTGAATATCGGTTATAAAGCAGACGGTATTATCACAAAGAACGAATACTCTAACGATGCAAGCCTTGTACTCACAGATGCTGTTCACGTTGGAGACACAATGGAAGCAAAAGTTCTCAAAGTAAACGATGGAGAAGGTCAGGTTACTCTTACTTACAAGAGACTGGCAGCAGAGAAGGGCAATAAACGTCTTGAAGAAGCATTTGAGAATCAGGAAGTATTAAAAGCTCCTGTAACTCAGGTACTTGACGGCGGACTTTGTGTAAACGTAGACGAAGCAAGAGTATTCATTCCTGCAAGCCTGGTTTCCGACACATACGAGAAAGACCTTTCCAAATATGCAGATCAGGAGATTGAATTCGTTATCACAGAATTCAATCCGAGAAGACGCCGCATCATCGGTAACCGTAAGCAGCTTCTTCTTGCTGAGAAAGCAGAGAAACAGAAAGAATTAATGGAGAGAATCCATGTTGGTGACACAGTTGAAGGAACAGTTAAGAACGTTACAGATTTCGGTGCATTCATCGATCTGGGCGGAGCAGACGGACTTCTTCACATCTCCGAAATGTCCTGGGGCAGAGTAGAGAACCCGAAGAAAGTATTCACTGTTGGCGATAAAGTTAAAGTTCTTATCAAAGAGATCAACGGAGAGAAGATCGCACTTTCCCTTAAATTCCCGGAAGCAAATCCATGGCTCACAGCAGCTGAGGACTTCGCTGTAGGAAACGTAGTTAAAGGTAAAGTTGCACGTATGACAGACTTTGGCGCATTCGTAGAGCTTGCACCTGGTGTAGATGCACTTCTTCACGTATCCCAGATTTCCAGAGAGCACGTTGCCAAACCAGCAGACGTACTGTCAATCGGACAGGAGATCGAAGCTAAGGTTGTTGACTTCAACGGCGAAGACAAGAAGATCAGCCTGAGCATGAAAGCTCTTGAGGCACCGGCTGAGGAAGCTACAGAAGAATAATTAAGAGAATACTCATAAATATTCAGCAACCGGCTTTGTATGAGGATGATCATACAGAGCCGGTTGATTGTTTTTTTAGATTACGAATGTGGTCAGCAGTTACAGGAGCATCAGAAATGCTGCAGACAGTCAGGAAGGAATGATAGGATGTCCATAAAAGGAATTTATGATATACACTGTCATATTGTACCCGGTGTAGACGATGGAGCCACAGATATAGGAGAAACCGTAAAATTACTCCGGATGGAATATGAACAGGGCGTGCGGACGGTTATTACAACTCCCCATTTCCGCTTTCGGATGTTTGAAACACCTGCGGAGAAAGTCAGAGAGCAGTTCAGACTGGTGGAGAAAGCGGCATCAGAGATAAGCCCGGATCTCCATGTGTATCTGGGATGTGAGTTTCACGCCAATATGGAGATGCTTCCCATGCTCAGAGAACAGAAAGTAATGACAATGGCCGGTTCGCGGTATGTTCTTACAGAATTTTCCCATAACTCGGAAGAAAGCTATATACGGGAACGTCTCGGTGCATTGCTCTCCGGAGGATATAAGCCGATCATGGCACATATAGAACGTTACGAAGCCACACGCAACAGTCTGGATTTTGTGGAAGAACTGGCAGATATGGGTGTCTATATGCAGATCAATGCAGACAGCATCACAGGAAAAGACGGATTTTTTACTAAACGGTACTGTAATAAAATCATGAAAGACGGACTCCTTCATTTCGTTGGATCAGACTGTCACAACAGTGCAAAGAGGAGCAGCAGGATTGGCGAGGCATATCGTATGGTTTCAGCGAAATTCGGGCAGGACTATGCAGATGAACTGTTTATTCATAATCCTGCAGAAATTCTGAAACAGAAACAAAAACATGAGGCTACAGATTGACTTTTTTTATTGGCTGATATACAATAAAATCGGTTTATGTCAATTTTGCTGTTTACTTTCAGAAATACATAAGACAGAATATTACCTGTGAACAGTAATGTACAAAACTATAAAGAAAAAAGGGAAAAGGAAATTATCAGATGTTAGACAATTTGAACAGTAACTTTGAGAGCAGCAAAGCACAGAGACCCGATGCAAATGATGATGAAGTCGAAATCGACTTACTGGAAATATTTTATGCGCTCAAGAAAAAAATCCTTCTGGTACTGATGGTTGCTCTTGCCGGAGGCTGTATTGCAGCAGCATATACACAGTTTTTGATGACACCGATTTACAGCTCCACATCCAGTATCCTTGTACTTTCAAAAGAAACCACACTGACATCACTGGCGGATCTGCAGTTAGGTGCCAGCCTGACCAGTGATTATACAGTTCTGATCACAAGTACTCCTGTGATGGAGCAGGTGATTTCAGATTTGAATCTGGATATGACTGCAGAACAACTGAAAGAAAGCGTAAGTATCAATAATCCTACAGATACCCGTATCCTTGAGATTACTGTCAATAATACAGATTCTAAAATGGCAAAGAAGATCGTAGATGAGATTGCGAATGTTTCTTCATCCTATATTGGCGATAAAATGGAAGTTATTCCGCCAAAGATTATTGAAGTTGGTAAGATTGCTACTGTAAGAACTTCTCCAAGTGTAAAGAAGAATGCAGCACTCGGCTTCTTACTCGGTTTCCTTGCATGTGCGGCAATCGTGGTTGTATACGCTGTAATGGATGATACTATTAAGACAGAGGAAGATATTGAGAAATACCTGGGAGTTTCTGTTCTTGCCAAGGTTCCTGACAGAAAAGATTTTATAAATGCGAAGAACAGGAAATCAAAGAACAAGAATAAGAAGCACCATTAAACTGATGGAGGAATCTGAGCAATGAAGAAACTCAATTTAACAGATAAAAGAAACCCGGATTATTTTTACAGTGAGGCGATCAAAACGCTGCGTACCAATATTCAGCTGTCGGGTCAGAGCATAAAGACAATTCTGGTTACGAGCTGTTATCCAAACGAAGGTAAGAGTGATGTAGTACTCAGCCTTGCCCGGGAGCTTGGGAGCATTGGCAAGAAGGTTCTCCTTCTGGATGCGGATATCAGGAAGACTGCATATGCCGGACGACTGGGTGTGGAAGAGGAAGTGAAAGGTCTCTCACAGCTTCTGAGCGGTCAGGTGGGATTACAGGAGATTATTTATTCTACAAACTTTCCGAATATGGATATCATATTCGGAGGCCCAAGTGCACCGAACCCGTCAGGACTTCTCAGTGAGAATATCTTTAAGGTATTCTTAAAGGAAATCAGAGAATATTATAATTATATCCTGATCGATACACCGCCTATCGGAACAGTAATTGATGCGGCAGTGATCGGAAGATGCTGCGATGGTGCAGTCTTTCTGATTGAACCGGGAAATGTCAGGTACCGGGACGCACAGAAAGCATTTAAACAGCTGGAAAGAAGCGGATGCCGTATTCTTGGAGCTGTTATGAACAAGATAGATACCAGTGATGACAAATATTATTCTTCCTATTATAAGCATTATGGAGAGTATTATCGCAGAAGCGACGAAGAAGCCCAGATTAAATAATACGGGCAGTTATCTGGCAGTAAGACAGAAACCATGATCAATGATAAAGGAGAATTTGGAAAAGTGAGCAAAATAAGGAAGAAAAAAATAAAAAAGACGAATATCTTACTGGGCTTTATCTGCATTCTTCTGGCAGTTCTCCTGGGCTTTATTCTTGTGACCAGTTATAAATCGGAACAGAAGGAATCCAGACACCTGTCAGAAATTGCAGACGACCAGCAGAGTGGGATTGAAGATTACGAAGCAGTAAAAGAACGTGCAAAAGAGCTGGAGGAGATATCTTCCGAAGAAGCAGAAGATACAGAAGACATTAAATCAAAGAACACAGAAGACACAAAAGACACAGAAAAAACGGATACAGCTGACACAGAAGATGCAGATAAGACAGAAGATACAAAAGATAAGACGACAGCTGCTTCAGGCATTGTGTGCTGGGGAGATGATCTGATCAATGGGGAAGAATCCAATACATATTCCTATATGACAGTACTTCAGAAGCTTCTGACCGATAATGGCTATAATATGACAGTAATCAATAAAACACTTCAGGGAGGCGGCACTCTTTCCATGATGAAGATGGCTGGTGTAAGTGATGAAACCCTTCAGGGCTATATTACCAGACATCAGCAGGCTGCAAACGGTGCCCAGCTGAATGTGACAGAGACCGGAATACGTGATTTGACAGAAGAACAGACTACAAGAAATGATATGGATTGTATTCCTGTTATCTTCATGGGATATTATGGCGGCTGGAATCATGATCCTGCAGAACTGGCAGACCAGCAGGAACAGATTTTAAATACATTTCAGAATAAAGATCAGTTTATTGTAGTAGGAACACGCCCTATGGACGGAAGCGTAACTTCTGAAGCACTGGATCAGGTACTCAGCCAGAAATGGGGAGAACACTATATCAGTCTTGCAAATGTGACTGCACAGCCGTCTTCTACCTATGAGGCCCAGCAGGCAATGGCAGAGGCAATATTACAGAAACTGCAGGAGCTTAATTACATCAGCAAAAACTGATGAGATAACTGAAATACAGAGATTGAAGGAATGAAAATGACAAAAACCACAAGAAAAGCCATCAGACAGCGCAAGATCTGTATGCTTTTGATTATTATCCTGATCATAGTTCTTTCCGTTCTTGGCGGCGGTTATTATCTGTTAAGCCAGAAAAATGCTGCATCGCCACAAAACGGCGGTCAGAACAGTGACAGCCGGAATCAGACGGACTTGAGCCAAAACGGTGATATCGTGGAATATAAAGGTGAGACATACAAATATAACGATCATCTCAGCAATTATTTATTCCTGGGAATTGATACAAGGGAAACTGTAGATACTTATCAGTCACAGGTAGATGCCGGGCAGGCAGATGCAATTTTCCTGGTGTCCATGGATCGTGCAACAGAAAAGATAAAGGTTCTGTTTATTCCACGAGATTCTATGACCAGAATAGAAGTCTTTAATCCTGCGGGAAAAAGCCTGGGAATGACAACAGACCATATTAATATTCAGTATGCGTACGGTGATGGCAGGCAGAAGAGCTGTGAATTGATGAAAACAGCAGTTTCCAACCTTCTGAATGGTCTTCCTGTTCAGGGATATTGTGCCATGAATATGGATGGAATTTCTGTAATCACAGATTATGTAGGTGGTGTGGAGATCACAGTGCCGGATAACAGTCTGGAAGATATAAATCCGGATTTTAAAGAAGGCTCGGTGGTTACGCTGACCGGAGAGAATGCAGAACAGTTTGTCCGTTATCGTGACATAGGAAAGAGTCAGAGTGCTCTTGTCCGTCAGGAGCGTCAGAAGACATATCTTCAGGCGTTTCTGCAGAAGGCACAGGAGCAGGCATCCAAAGATGCCGGATTTGTAACAGGTCTGTATGACAGTATCGACAATTATACAGTTACAAACATGGGAAATGATGTTTTTGCAAAACTTTTGACAGCATCACAGAATGAAATTACAGATTCCCGAACTGTTCCAGGAGAAGGAACACAGGGAGAGAACTTCGATGAATACCATGTAGATGAAGATGAACTGACGGATATGATTATTTCGATGTTTTATAACAAAAATTGATTGATATTCTTTATGTTTTGTTTTATTATATTAAGAGGTAGATAGTGCAAGGTGTGCTATTATCTAAATAAATTATAATCCAAAAGGAGAGGTGCATTATGAAAATTGCAAAGAAATTCATGGCACTTGCGTTAGCGGCAGTCCTCAGTGTAGGATGTGCGTTTGGTGTCAGTGCAGATGGAAGCCGTACAAAGGATGTTACAGTAGTTCAGGAAGATTCCCAGGTCTATGAGATCATTCAGAAGATCGAAGATACTGATGGATTCAAAGAACTGAAAGAAGCAGTTCCGGCAGTTGCAGATGCTTTTGAGAAAGTTGGAAAAGGCGAGATGGACATGAACGGATTCGCAGATGTTCTGAAGACTCTTGCAGAAGAAGAAACAGATGAAACACTCAAAGCTGCGATTGAAGAAGTTATTGAGAAACTGGACGGAAAAGATTTCGTTACAGGTTTCATACAGTTCAAAGTTCTTGACTCTGTCAAAGCTGTAAAGAACGCAGATGGCAAATATGAAGTTGAATTCTCAGTTCCAAGCATCACAGATGACATGGAGAACATTCAGCTTGTATGCTACAATGAAGAAACAAAGGAATGGACAATTGTTGATCCGATCAATGTAGACAAAGAGAAAAAAACAATCAAAGTCGCATTAGATGACCTTTGCTACTTCACAATCGTTGCAGATGCAAAGGAAGACACAGCTGAATAATTTTAGCTGAAAAAGAAGATACAATGAACGCTTTCGCTACTGGTCATGTTTTGGCAGCAGCGAAAGCGTTTTTTTGTAGAAATATGTTGCATTTTTTTATTGATGTAGTTATAATAAAACACGACGTAAATCTTTTGTCTTTAAATCGTCGCTTTGCCGCGTTTGAAGATATGGATAATACATATCTTGAAGTATGAGTCTGCTTTGAAACACAGGCAGAATGGCGAAGCATACCCAAAATATGGAGGTAAGATATCCAATGTGGTATGTGATGCAGGTGCGCACAGGCACCGAAGAAAACATCCGCTGTCAGTGTCAGCGGTTAATAAGCAGCAATGTTTTAGAACGCTGCTTTATCCCATATTACCAACAGAAGAAACGATTTCAGGGTGAATGTGGCATATCCAGGAAAGAATCCTCTTTCCCGGGTATGTCTTTTTAATTGCTCAAAATCTGGAATGTCTGGTAAATGGACTCAAAAAGGTTATCGGGTTGACGAAACTGATTGGAATTGGAGATCAGATTGTCCCGCTGGTGCAGGAAGAAGTAGAATTGCTTATGAGAATAGGTACAGACAAACAGCTTGTTGAGATGTCATCAGGTATTATTGAGAACGACAGAGTGCGGATTTTGTCAGGTCCATTGATGGGAATGGAAGGCAATATCCGCAGGATAGACAGACATAAAAGAATAGCATATTTGGAAATAGAAATGTTCGGAAGAACAGTAGAAATGAAGGTGGGATTGGAAATTATAAGAAAAGAATAATAAAAAATGATGGCATATTTACAGGAAAACGATTCTGTAAATATGCCTTTTTGAATAAAAAAGAAGGAGAGGTTAGGAAAACGTATGTACAGGAAAAAATCAAGAGGATGGTATAAACACAAAGATTTCATATTAATTGATCTTGCGTGTTTATTTATGGCTTTAATACTGGCGTATCTGATTCGAAACGGTTCTGTCAGGAACCTGTTTACACTGGGAATTTATCGCAATGTGATGATATTTGTCATATTGGTGGATCTGTTCCTGATCATTTTGTTTGAATCTTATAAAGGAGTTCTGAGAAGAGGACGTTATCAGGAGCTGCGCTCTGTTATCCGGCAGATGATCCTGATTGAACTGGCAAGTGGTCTGTACCTGTTTACTGTCAGTGGCGGACATGCCTTTTCAAGAATAATCCTTTATCTTATGGGAATTTTCTATGTGCTTTTATCCTATTGTACAAGAATAATATGGAAAAAACGTCTGCTACATAAAATGGCAGAAGGTGGAGAGCATTCTCTCTACATTGTAACCAATTATGACCTTGCATCAAAAGTAATCCAAAATGTAAAAGAACACAATTATAACCGCTACAACATCAATGGTCTGATACTCATTGATAAAGATATGACAGGGAAAGAAATTGCAGGAGTCCCGGTAGTAGCAGACTTAAATAACGCATCATCCTTTATCTGTCAGCAGTGGGTAGATGAGGTCTTTGTAAATGTAGATGAAACATATCCATACCCTCAGGAACTGATAGAAGAGTTGCTGGAAATGGGAATGCCGGTTCATGTAAACCTGGCAAAAGTCAGAAGTACTCCCGGACAGAAACAATTTGTGGAGGCAATTGGCGGATATACAGTTCTGACAACCACCATGAACTATGCCACAGACAGACAGGCACTTGCCAAAAGAGTATTGGATATTCTGGGGGGACTGGTGGGCTGCTTCCTGACAGGAATCATTTTTATTTTCATAGCACCGGCTATCTACATCAGTTCTCCGGGTCCGATTTTCTTCTCACAGACAAGGATTGGAAAAAACGGAAAGCCATTTAAGATGTACAAATTCCGGAGTATGTATATGGATGCAGAAGAACGGAAAGCAGAATTGATGGCTCAGAACAAAATGAGTGATGGACGTATGTTCAAACTCGATTTCGATCCCCGAGTAATCGGAAATAAGATTTTGCCGGACGGAACTAGAAAAACCGGAATAGGCGAATTTATCAGGAAAACATCCCTTGATGAATTTCCACAGTTCTGGAATGTACTAAATGGAACCATGAGCCTTGTGGGAACTCGTCCGATCCTTCAGGACGAACTGCGTCAATACGAATTACATCACAGGGCTCGAATCGCTATTAAACCGGGAATCACCGGTATGTGGCAGGTAAGCGGACGAAGCGACATCACTGACTTCGAAGAAGTTGTAAGACTGGATACAGAATATATCAGCAACTGGAATTTTGGGTTGGATATTAAAATACTGTTTAAAACAGTAATTATGGTTCTGAAGAGGGAAGGATCGGTATGAAGAAAATTCGGCAAAGTCCGCACATGGAATGCAAAGGAGCATGAAGTGGAGCGGATTTTGTTGTTATTGTGGATGGGGTTACTTGTAGAAAATGGATGGAAAGATGTGTACAGTTTTAACAAAATTCATATGCCAACAAGTTAGGTGAGTAGCCCATGACAGGTCTACATCAAAGACTCAGTGACGGTCGGAAAAATAGATGTCATTGTGAGAAAAATGATAACCACAGTGCGATAGATTATCCGGCATGGATGATAACCACACTGTTTTATATAAATTGCTCGGCTCAATATGAGCCTTCCGTATAAGTAGAAAAAGAGGGAAAGGTGCGAGAAATGGAGTATAAGAGAAAGGTTGATAAAAAACGCATTCCAACTTGCAATATTATGGGCGTTAATATTGCGGCAATCAATATGGAGTGGTTGGTAGACTATCTCGAAAAAAATATTTCGGAAATAAAAGGAGACTATATATGTGTCTCAAATGTACATACAACTGTAACCAGTTTTGACGATGCGGATTACTGCGCAATTCAAAATGGCGGGTTAATGGCAATTCCAGATGGCGGTCCTCTTTCTACTGTTGGTCAGAAACGCGGTCATAAGAATATGGAGCGCACAACAGGCCCAAGTTTAATGGGAGAGATTTTTGAGATCTCTGCAAAGAAGGGGTATCGCCATTATTTTTATGGCAGCAAAGAAGAAACATTGGAGCTGTTGTATCAAAAACTCACAAGTAATTATCCGGGAATCCAAATTGCTGGAATGTACAGTCCTCCGTTTAGACCTCTGACGGAAGAGGAAGATAAGGCAATTATAGAGAGAATTAATGAAACAAAACCGGACTTTGTCTGGGTTGGGATTGGAGCTCCAAAACAGGAAAAGTGGATGGCAGCACATCAGGGAAAGATTGATGGACTGATGCTTGGTGTTGGAGCCGGATTTGACTATTATGCAGAGAATATTAAGCGTGCCCCGATGTGGATGCAAAAACATAATCTGGAGTGGGTATATCGATTAGTACAAGATCCGAAGAGACTGTTTAAGAGATATTGGAGTACTAACACGAAGTTTATTTGGAATGCAATGATAAGGGGAAAGTGAGGTAATGACTGTGGACAATGCGAAAAAACAGAATATTTTGATTGTACATAATTATTACCAGATTCCAGGTGGAGAAGATACAGTTGTTGCCAATGAAAAGAAAATGCTTGAGAAGCATTGCCATAAAGTAATCTTATACAGCCGTAATAATGCAGAATTGAAGCAAATGTCAAAACTTCAGAAAGTTTTTCTTCCAATTACAACAGTGTTTAATCCAAGAACATACCGAGACATCAAGAAGTTGATAAGAGATGAGAAGATAGAAATCGTTCATGTTCATAACACACTTAATCTGGTGAGTCCAGCGGTCTATTATGCGGCAAGACGCATGAAGGTTCCAGTGGTTCAGACGATACATAATTTTCGGCTACTCTGTCCCGGTGCGACTTTTTATAGAGATGGGCATATTTGTGAAGATTGCGTAGAGTATGGTTTGAAATGCGCAGTAAAACACCGTTGCTATCGAGGAAGTAAAATTCAGACATTGGCATGTGTACTTAGTACTGCATTCCATCGAATGACAGGAATTTACGGAAAAATCAATTATATTTGCTTGACTGATTTTAATAAGCAAAAACTGTTGGGATTAAAGCAAATTAAACTGGAAAGGGTATTTGTAAAGCCTAATTTCGTTGAATGCAAAAATGAATATATTCCAGAAAAGGATAGAAAGAATCAATTTGTTTTTGCAGGAAGATTAGATAAGCTAAAAGGAATTGACCTGCTTTTTGAAGCATGGAAGCGTATGGGAGCACACGCGCCTAAGCTGATTGTTTGTGGTACCGGCCCAATGGAGGATTGGTGTAAGTCGTTCATTAGAGAAAACGATGTGAACATTGAAATGCGTGGATTTGTGCCAAATAATGAGGCTCTAAAGATAATAGCAAACAGCAAAGCACTTGTATTACCTACTCAGTGGTATGAAGGATTTCCGATGAGCATTGTGGAAGCGTTTAGTGTTGGAACGCCTGTCATTTGTTCTGATTTGGGAAATGCTGGAAGTGTTGTTGAAGAGGGAATAACAGGTTATAAGTTTACAGCTGACTTGGTGGATGAAATCATTCAAGCAGTTAAAAGATGTCATGGATTATGTAGTCAGACAAAGAAAGTATATAAAGATAATTATTCAGTAGAGAAAAACTATGAATTAATCGGTAGGATCTACAAGGCTATACAGATGAAAGGGTTGTAAATGCAAGACTCAAATATTGTTTCACAGGTGATGAAAATTGAAAATACAAATAGGAAATTGGCTACGCATTTTGCACTTTGCAGTGGATTGCATTTGCGATATTTAATTGATTTGGATGGCGGAGCCAAAAGGTTGAGTGAAAATATTTCTACATATTCAAAAAAACTAAGTCTGTTGATGCAGTTTATAAATATTATTCCGTTTCCGATATTGAACCTTATGAAACTGGGATATTTTGCGAAAGTGGAACTTAATAAAGAAGTAGAAACTTGTAGGCAGAACGCTCAAAAAAAGCACTGGAATATGATTGTTGGTACTTATGATGAAAAACAAAAAATAGTTCTTCAGTGTTTCAACGCTTCAGAAAATGCTGATTTTATAAAAATTGGAAATGCAGCAACAGAAAAAGAAATGAATGCAGAGATTTCTTTTTTACAACAAAAGAGAGTATATTCAACTTTTGATATTCCGCAATTATTGGGCAGTATCAGCAGAGCAGACGGGGCAACATTCAATATTCAAATAACGAAGGAATTTGTTGGTGACAAAGTAGAGCCTATATTAACACAAGAAATCGTAGAAATTTACGAAGAACTGTCAAAAGATAAAAAGAACGGTTTGGAGTTTTCACATGGGGATTTTGCTCCATGGAACTTAAAAAGAAATGGTGATAAGTACACGTTATTTGATTGGGAGCATTGCGGTTATAGGATGCCAGGATTTGACCTTATGCATTATGCAACTATTGTGCAAAAGGTATTGAATGGTAAAGAACTTTCGGAAGCATTTGATGAAGGATTGAAGAATATTCATCAGTTTTTACCAGATTTTGCCATAGAAAAAGAAGGCTTTTTAAAAGAATTTGAAAAACTAAGAACGCAGATCAGTTGAGGAGAGTAAAGAAATGAATTGTACAGAGGTTTTTAATTATATATTTGAATCTTTCAATTCGAATAATATTGATTATGCTATTATTCATTCATATCAATATTTGCCGGATAGATTTGACTCTGATATAGATACAGCAATCAATGTTCCGAATATAAAGGACGCTATCAAGTTGCTTGATGATACCTTGGTTGGAACTGGCTGGAGAGTAATTCAATTTTGGCGGCATGAAAACTATGCAGCAGATTGTGTTATTTCGAATGATGATGAGTTTCTTCAAGTTGATTTTTGCACACATTATGAGAGAAATGGTCGAGTTGTAATTTCAGTACAAGAACTCTTAGATGGCAAGAGAATGTACAAAAATTTTTATATACCAAAACCACAAACTGAATTTACATATGTCTTAGTAAAAAAAATACTGAAGAAAGTCTTTTCTGATGGTAGTAAGCAACGGCTGACTGCATTGTGGAAAGCAATGAACGAAAAAGAAAGGCAGGAAACGAAAGCCGGTCTGAAAAGATTCATAGCGGAAGACCAGATTAATGAAATTCTTGAGTGTGTTGATTCATCGCAATATAACTTGATTGATTTAGAACGAGCACATCAGCTATTAAAAAAGAAAACTTCCAATGTTGCGGATAATCTGCATTATAAAGTGTTTGATTTGAAGCGTAGATTTGAGAGAATTGTTCATCCTACAGGTCTTTTCATTGTTTTGCTAGGGGTAGATGGCGCAGGAAAAACAACGATTGCAGAGAATTTAAAAGCTAGATATGTTACGGCATTTAGAAAAATTGATCATTATCATTCAAGAGTGCGTGTTTTAAAAGATATTTCTCAGTTAAAAAAAGATGCCACACCGATTGATGCATCAAATCCTCATGGAAAGAAGCAAAAAGCAGGAAAATTCACTTCAGTAGCTAAGTTTGGCTATTATTTTCTGGATTTTTTAATTGGAAATGTAAAGATTGCTATTGCAAAAATTAAAAGTACACTGGTATTGGTTGAAAGATATTATTATGACTATTCAATAGATAAAGTGCGTTATAACTTGAATTTGTCGGATAAATTTCTTTCGTTTTTTGAACATTTTGTTTTAAAACCAGATGTTATATTTATTTTAACTGGTGATAGTAAGAAACTGCTGGATAGAAAACATGAAATCACAATTGATGAAATTGATGAACAGAAGAGAAAATTGAATGAAAGATTCATTAATAATCCCAAAGCAGTGTTTATTGATACTACAGAAGGAACAGTTGATGAATGTGTTAATAAAATGCTTAAAGAATGCAATGCAATTATGAGGAAACGAAGAAAATGGTAAAAAATAGAATTCGGGTTTTAATATCAGCGTATGCATGTGAACCAAATAAGGGTTCAGAACCTGGTGTGGGTTGGAATTGGGCACTACAAATGGCAAAAATGGACGAGGTTTATGTTATAACCCGCTCTAACAATCGAAAAGTTATCGAAACATTTTTACAGAAACATCCAGTGGAACATCTTCATTTCTATTATCATGATTGTGCTACATGGAAAAGAAAAATGAAGAAATTGCCAAATGGTATATTTGTTTACTATAAAATGTGGCAAAAAGAAATATTACCTATCGCAAGAAAAATTGTTGAAGATGAGAAAATCGATATTGTACACCATATAACATTTAATGAATTTAGAACACCAGGAAAGCTGTATCAACTTCCAGTGCCATTCGTTTGGGGGCCAATTGGAGGCGGGCAGTTTTATAATCCTATTTTCAAAGACGCTTATTTTAGTCGAAAAGATATCAACAAAGAAAAATTAAGGAATTTTATCAATAGATTCTATTTGATATTCTCTAGTGATATTAAAGCAGCTGTTAAAAAGGCAAATACTATTTTAATTGCAGATCAGTCCACAGAAAGTATTATGCCGAAATCAAGAAAGTACGTTCGCTTGCTAGAGACAGGGTATGACCTGAAAAGGAATGAAGTGAAAGATTATGATGAGGATTTAACAATCAACAAAAAGAGGCCGATTAGGCTTTTATGGGTGGGCGGTATTTGGCCACGAAAAGGTTTAAAAGTTCTGATTGATGCCTTGCATAATAGCCAATTTGAAAATTATTCATTAAGCATTGTTGGAGATGGGCAGGATCGTAAAGCGTCTGAAAGACTTGTGCGAGAATATGGAATTGAGGAAAAGGTACGTTTCTTAGGGGCGTTAAGCTATGATGAAGTGAATAGTTTATATGACAACGCAGATGTTTTTGTGTTTACAAGTTTACGAGACACATCTGGAAATGTTGTGTTAGAGGCAATGTCTCATGGTCTGCCAGTCATTGCAATTAATCACCATGGCGTTGGAGAAATTGTTACAGACGAAACGGGTGTTTTAATTGATCCTGTTTCTTATGAATCTGTAAAACAAGGATTTCTAAGGGCAATTGAACAGTATGCACAAAATCCTTATCTAATGGAAAAGCATGGTATAGCTGGTCGAAAACGATTGGAAACACATTATTCTTGGGAGAATAATGCAAAAGTGTTACAAGATATATATGGGAGAATAGTTGCAGAAAAATAAAGAATTGAAGGAGAAAATGAAGTGGCTGAAAAGATTTCTATTATTACAATTTCATACAATTCAAAAAATACTATAGAAAAAACGATTCTTTCGATTTTAGGGCAATCATATCGGCCATTGGAATATGTTTTTGTTGATGGTGGATCAAAAGATGGAACAATAAACTTGATAAAAAAGTATATTCCAGAATTAGAAAAGGCAGGAATAGAAGTAAATTATAAATCGGAACCAGATCATGGTATTTCTGATGCTTTTAACAAAGGAATTCAGAGGAGCAGTGGAGATATCATTGGAATTATAAATTCAGATGATCAACTTATGGATGAAGCATTAGTGAAAATTGCAGATGCTTTTACACCAACAGTTGATATTGTATGTGGGGATTGTCTTTGGATTGATGCTGAGCGTAATCTGCAATATATTAGAAAGTCTAAAATGCAATTGAAAAAATTAAAATATGAAATGGTACTTATGCATCCGACATGTTTTGTAAGAAGAACAGCTTACGAAAAATGGGGAGGCTTTGATATTAATCTTAGATACATAATGGATAAAGATTTAATGGCACGATTTTATAGCAAGGGAGCTAATTTCAAATATACACCAAATGTAATTGTATCAATGTCAGCTGGCGGTGCAAGTGATGCCAATGCAAAAAAAGTCTTTGAAGAAGGTGTTATTGTTGCGACTAGAAATGGAGTTCCAAGGGGAATCGCTGTATTTCGTGGAAAATATAAAGGGATCAGATTAAAACTTATCAATGGCATAAAGAATCAAAAGAAATTATGGGGATTTTTGTATACTTTAAAGAATAAAAGAAATTGTTCAAAAAAATACTTTATATAAATTTTGCTATGAAACAAAAACTATCGGGTATTACTGACTGCCGGTAATACAGTGGAATACTTTAAAAATGCTAGGACTAGGAGTTTGACTAATATAGATATTATGATATCTATCATTCCTGGCTCTGTTTTTAAGGTGAAAAAAATCATTATAGTCAGTAAAATCAATAGATTTAAATCTGCCAGAATAGGAGGGGTGGTCATAACAATGTTTGAATTTGTTATATATTTAAAAGCTCTTGCGACAATATTAATAACTAATTCGCATTTTGATACCATTTATCCAATATCACAATTGTCCATGGGAGGAAGTATTGGTAATAGTATCTTTTTTTGGGTATCTGGGTTTTGTCTTTCGAATATTAAAAGCCGAGGGTCAATTGTCGTGGACGGGGGGGGCTTGGTATTTGCACAGATTGTGGAGAATATATCTTCCATGCGTGGTTGCTGTTTTAATAAATACTTTCTACAGATATATGATACATATAGCAACCCCTAACTTAAAGGAGATATTAGGAAATATTGTGAATCCGACAGTAGGATTCTGGTTCGTTCAAGCAATATTGGTTTTGTATATACTCTATTATATTACAGTTAGATTGCTTGATAATGGAACACTTAGTTTCAAAGTAGTTTTCATAACAATTGGGATAATATATACAATTTCATATGTATTGTGTGTTGATAAATCATATGTATCCATAGAAAGGGATAGCTTATTTAAGTGGATTTATTATTTTGCAGTTATGATGTTGGGTTTTTATTGCAAGAAAAAGAAAAGGAGTAATGCCCAAAATAAAGTCAGTTTATTAATTGTTTGTAGTGCTATGTTCGTGATATTTTATGGCTTGCAATTCGTTATTAAACGATGTACTGTCCTGCTTCCGTTTCAGTTTATTATTCATGTTGAAGAAGTTGTTTTTATTTATTATATTACTTATTTGTTTGAAAACCTTGAGAGCTTTTTTATTAAAATTAAACACAAAACAGCTATTTCAAAAATTGCTGATTCTCTGGCCAAAATCACATTAGAGATTTATCTAGTACAAATGGTAGTAATAGATTTATGTGCGGAACATTTAGCATTTCCTCTATCATTTGTAGTCGCCGTAGTCGGAATATATGTGTATGCTATTATAGTCAACTCTATTTCAACTCAAGTCAGAAGAATAGTAGAAAAAATAGTTATTAGAAAGAAGAAAGCTAAAATATGAAGATAAAGAAAGAAACAATAGTATGGATATTTCTTATAGTGCCTTTTTTTTATCCAAGCAGCATTGCAGATACAAGTTTGTCTTCTATATGGTATTATTGGAAACTTTGTGCAGTAGCCTGTGGCGTAATTTATATCTTTAAACGAATAAAAAAAATAAAATGTTTGGAAAAATCAACGTGGTTTATAATTGTAATGTACATAATGCAGATAATAGCTTCTGCTATAAACAAACTTGATATATTATATGATTTTAAGACTGCGGTTATGATGGGGGTCTTTGTACTTGTAGTATCCTTTCTTTTATATGAATATGGAAACAGAGCGATACTTTTCTTTTATAGATTAGTGAATGTTTTTATTTGGTTGAACTTTTTGTCAGTTATTTTTTTATACGGAAGAGGTATAGCAAGAGATTCCTATGATACTGCCATATATTTTTGGAGTACAAAAAACCATATTATTAGTCTTACAATAGTATATTTAGTGATAATATTTTATTTATATAATGAAAATTACATTCATAAAAAAGGATTTCTGTCAGGGGTTAGTGTGGCAACTATAGCTGTATTTTTGATGGAATCTTCGACTGCAATTACAGCGTTGATAGTTTTGGGTGTGTTTATGTGGTATTGCACTGTCTGCAATAAAAGAAAGAAACCAGCAAATATGAAAGCCGGGATAGTTATTGGTGTTATTGCAGATGTTGCTATTGTTGTGTTTCGAGTACAGGAAAAATTAGGACTATTTATTGGAACAATATTTGGAAAAGATACGACATTGACTGGACGAACAGATTTATGGGATCAAGCGCTTGAATTAATAGGCATACACTTTTTATACGGAAAAGGTGATTCATATGCATTGAATCAATATGGATGGTTGACCAAAACCTACTGGAATGATAAAACGCAGATTCTTGAAGATGTGTATTTTGTTGCACATAATCAGTTCCTGGAGGTTTTAGTAAATGGAGGTATCATATGTCTGATTCCATTTCTGTTATTTTTCTATAGCATGATTAAGTCTGCACGAAAAATACGAAATTACAATTATAAAAATATTATTGCAGCTGCAATTTTGGGTTATTTTATTGCAATGATTACCGATTTAATTACACCGTATGAACCACTTTACTTATTTATATTAATATCTTCATATATATATATGTGTGAAAAACGACCGGTAGGAAGGATGAAGAAAGATGAGTGAATTAAAAATTACAATAGTTACAGCCGTGTATAATGGAGAAAAATACATTGAAGAATGTATAAAATCTATTATGAATCAAACATACCAAAATTTTGAACATATTATTATGGATGGTGGTTCGACCGACAATACGCTTGAAATAGCTAAGAAATATGAAAAATTATATAATGTTAAAATTTATAGTAGAAAAGACAATGGAATGTATGATGCCATAGCAAATGGATTCGAGTTAGCAACAGGGGATATTTTGTGTTGGCTTAATTCGGATGATATGTTAATGCCTTGGGCGTTTGAAGTGATGCAAAAAGTGATAAGTGAAACAAAAGCTCAATGGTGTATGGGATTTCCTACATATTGGAATGATAATAATATAAGCAGATGTCAATTCAGGATTAGTACATATACAAGAATGGCTATTAAAGCAGGATTACATGATGGAAGAATTCTTCCTTTTATTCAGCAGGAGTCAACATTTTGGACAAAAGAATTATGGGAAAAAAGTAAAGGAAGTTTAATTAGAAATTATAAAATGGCAGGAGATTTTCAGTTATGGAAAAATTTTGCGAAATATGAACCTTTATATAAAGTGAATTCAACAATATCAGGCTTTAGACAACATGAAGGTCAAAAAAGCAGTGATAAAGAAAAATATTACTTTGAAGTAGGCAATTTTAATATGCTATATAGATTCTTTGTGAAAACCAAGTTATTAAAAATTTTTGATGCTTTATTAAGTTTGACAAAACGAAAGGATCGTATATTACTTCAGGATTTATATAAGAAATAAGGAAAAAATATGAGCGATAATGAAATAAAAAGCATAAACGGTACAAAAGAAAAAGTTTTAGCAGGATTATTTTGGACATTTGGTGAGAGAATCCTAGCCCAGGGAGTGTCTTTTATATTATCAATAATTTTGGCTAGAATTTTGCTTCCAAGTGAATATGGAATTATTGCAATGGTAATGGTTTTTATTAATATTGCAAATGTCTTTACTAGTACAGGATTTGGAGAGGCTCTTGTACAAAAGAAAGATGCAGATGAATTGGATTTTTCTACCGTATTTTTTTGTACATTAAGTTTGTCTATAGTTATTTATATTATATTATTTATTGGAGCCCCATATATTGCCGAATTTTATCACACAAAGGAAATTATTTTGGTGCTTAGAATTTTATCAATAAAGATTGTATTATCATCAATAGCAACAGTGCAACATGCGTATGTTCAGAAGAGAATGATATTTAAGAAATTTTTCTTTTCAACTTTAGGAGGAACTGTTATTTCAGGAATTTTAGGTATCGTATTGGCATATTCTGGCTTTGGCGTTTGGGCACTTGTGTTTCAATATTTGACAAATACAATTATTGACATATTGGTATTGTTGAAAACTGTGCCATGGCATCCAAGATTAATATTTTCTGTTGAACGTGCAAAACAATTGATGGATTTTGGATGGAAATTGGTTTTTTCCAATTTAATTAATGTAGTATATAATGAATCGAGAAGTCTTATTATTGGACGTTCTTATTCATCAGCAGATCTTGCTTATTATAATAAGGGAAATCAAATACCATCTTTGGCAATTACAAATATTGATACAGCAATTGGCAATGTAGTTTTTCCTGCTATGTCAGCAGCAGAAGATAAAGAAAGACTGAAGGCTATAGGAAGAAGAGCTATGAAAACAACTTCTTATATTATTTTTCCGATAATGATCGGATTAATAGTGGTGTCTAGACCTCTTATTCTATTATTATTGACAGATAAGTGGAGCAATAGCATTATTTACATGCAAATTTTGTGTTTGTATTGGATGACTCAGCCAATACAGACTACAAATTGGCAAATCATTAAAGCTATTGGAAGAAGCGACTTATGTTTAAAGCTTGAAATTTTAAAAAAAGCGATAGGAATTACAATGGTGGTTATTGCGATGTACTTTGGTGTATTTGCTATTGCCGTTTCAGCCGCGATATTTGGAATTATTTCAATGGTAATTAACATTTTGCCAAATAAAAGCTTAATTGATTATTCTATAAAGGAACAGTTATTAGATATCTTTCCGGCTTTGATAAGCGCTGTTATAATGGGAGTCGGTGTTTATTTTATATCATATTTATCCTTGCCTGTTATAATTCAGTTTGCTGTACAGATTATATTTGGTGCTATAATTTATGTAGGAATCTCATATGTATTCAAGGTTGAATCATTTGAATATATTTTATCTATAGTTAAGAAAAAAATAAAATGATTTTACTTTCACAGTTGAGGAACATTGGAATCTGACCGTGCGTCCAGCTAAGGGTATATATCTGAACTTTTCATAAAAGTTACACTAAATAGCTAAAAAGCTTGAAAACAAGTTATTTTCTCCAAATTGGTTTTAGTGTAACTGTTACACTAAAATCATCCATGAAAATCTAGTATTTATACGGCGTAGCGGATTTAGTGTAACTTTTTTGCAGAGTTCACACTAAAAGAAATATGCTGATCAGAATGCTTATAAGATGATTTATTACTCGATTGGAATAAAATTTGCATAAGTTTAATTTCTTAAGCTGGTTGTATATGAATGTAGAATGATGTATAGTATTTGCGAGAGACACCTTCTTTCGTAAATGTTGCAAATGTTTGTTTAGGCACTTTCATTATACAACACACGGAATCAAGGTGTCTTTCTTTTATGCAAAATCACGAACTTGCTCATTTATAGGTAAGTGAATGGATTGCATCTCAAGCCGCATTTATTCAGACTTTATTTAGAGATATTAGCTGGGAAAGTTGAGTAAATAAAATCTGAAAGTAAAAAAATATATCAAAGTATGTATTGGAGAGGGAAACAATAACGTCCCTTTCAGGATATTATGCTGTGAATACTCCGGGGTCAGACTCTATGAAATACCGATAAAATGAGTGAACATATCCTAAAAGCTTTCTAAAAAAAGTATAATATGAATTTTTAGGATAATAAGTGGGAATCCTCGGCAATTCAATTACCGATATGAAAGCGCAAACTGTGCATATCTGCACTCATAATAAATAAAAATAACAAAACGGTTTTCATTCAATTTCTCCCTATAAAAAGCTGTATCCAGCATTATAAAAAAGAAAATATGTTCGATATTTTGTTGCGAAATTTTTGATATGATGGTATCATACTTAAATGTATTTTTAACTTCCAGTTGGCAAGAGTAAATTCCAGTCTCATAGAA